>CALVPU010000088.1 GCA_944353735.1 uncultured Eubacteriales bacterium
CCAGAGCAGCGCGCCCGCCACAGCCGCGAGCGCCGTCGCGCCGAGCACCGCCGCGGCGACGCCGATCTGCCCCGCGCCCAGCGCGTCGCCGCCGAGCGTCGAGGTGACGATCGAGGGAACGCGCGCCACGGTGGTGATCAGCGCCCATGTGCGCAACCGCATCCGCGTCAGGCCGGCGACGTAGGCCAGCGCGTCCTTCGGCGTGCCGGGAATGAGAAAGAGGATCCACATCCACAGCGTCAGCCGGCGGGCGTCGCGCACGAAGCCGAGCGAGTCGATCTTCTCCCGCGGCACGAACGCCTCCACCGCCCGCACGCCCAGCTTGCGCGCCAGCAAAAACACCGCCATGCCGCCCACGCCCGCGCCGAGCATGCACAGCAGCGTGCCCTCCCACGCTCCAAACGCATACCCCGCCGCGATCTCCAGCGGCTCTCCCGGGATGAATGCCACCACGATCTGCACCGCGACCATCCCCACGAACGCCAGCCTGCCGCCGGCGCCCATCTCCCGCACCCAGCTGCGGAAGCGCTCCGGATCCTCAAACAGCGCCGCCATGGGCTTTCCGAGCGCGAAGAACAGCCCGATCATCAGCGCCGCGAACGCCGCCAGCCCCGCCCCCGCGACGGCGCGGCGCCGCGCCTGAGGACTCATGCGAAGCCCTCCTCCACGCGCGCCGCACAATTCGCCGCGCCGCGCAGCTCGCCGAAGTAGACCAGCCGCAGTCCCGGCAGGTGGGCGAAGTCCGCAGGGCGCATCAGCGAGGGCGGTTTGGGCAGCGCCATCGCGCCGCTCTGCTCGAGCAGCCGTGCCACAAACTGCGAGCAGAACATGCGCCTCTTCCGCTCCAGCGGCAGCGCCAGCCGGCACAGCAGCAGCCCCATCACGCTGTAGCGGTACGCCCGGTCCGCGGCGCGCATCTCCTCCAGCCGCCGCCCGATCCGCGCAAACGCCTCGTCGGGCACATCCATGGCGTACAGCGCGCACGCCATCGAGCCATGCCGCCCGAAATATCCGCCGCCGGTGGTCTCGCGCACAAAGCCCGCCGGCAGGGGCGTGCGCGCATGCAGTCGCGCAAAGCTGTAAAACTCGCCGAGCGCTGGATCCACGCCGAGCGATGCGTGTGTAAAATCGTCGCCCGTCAAGGCGTGAATGATGTGCGCCAGCAGCGTGCCCGAGCGCGTCAGCAGCAGATAGACCGTCTTCATTCCGGGAACCTCCAAAAAAACTCGCCGCCGCCCTTTCCGGGCGGGCAAGACGAGTATATCAGCGGAAATTCTAGATTTTTTCTATGGCTGCGCGCGGATTTTCGACGCGGTCGTTTCTCCCTCCGCGGCGCACCTGCGCGAAACTCTCCAGCGGTCGGCGCACCATGTCGCCGCCCGAGTCGTTTCCCCTCCGCGGCGCGCCTGCGCGGAGCAATCGACGTCCTGTCAAATCGCAGCGTCCCGCCTCTACGGCGCACAGGCGCGCGCCCGGCAAACGGGCGTTCACCCTTCGCGCGCTCAGAGGCGCACCCGAACGCCGAACAGTCCGAGGATCAGCGGCGCCTGATCCAGCGCAACCGTCGCGCCCTGCAACAGTTCCGGCGCCGCCGCCAGCCCTTCGAGTTGGCAGTCCGAGAGGTCCACGCCGCGCAGCGGCGTCGCCTGAAACTCCGTCTCGCGCAGACGGCAGCGCGTCAGCTGCAGCGCGCTCAGGCGCGTCTCGAGCCACATTGCACCGGACAAGTCACAACCTGTCATCTCCACGCGCTCGAGCTTGCACCCTGCGACCGTCAGATAGTTGAGCTGCGAATCGCAAAACAGCACATCCTGCATCTTCGTTCGGTCGATCGTCGCGCCGGTCGCGCGGCAGCCGACGAACTCCGCGCGCGTCATCGTGCCGTTGCAAAACGTCATGCCGGAAAAATCGCAGCCCTCCATGCGGCAGTTGGAGAAGTGAACAATCTGCGCGCGCACGTCCTCAAAGCGCACCCGCCGGAACACGCACCCGGAAAAGTCCAACAGATGGACGTCCACGTTCTCGAGCGCGTCCTGCTCGAACAGCCGCCCACTGACGGCGCAGTCGTCCTCCACCGCGCGCGCCACCGCTTCCGCAAGCGTCCATCCCGCCTCCGCGCCATCCGGATTCGCCGCCATGCGCTTTATCGCCGCCCGCTTCATCGCCATCCCTCCCTGAACACGATTATAGCATGCCGCGCGCCCGCTGGCAACCGTCCGCGCCGTCTTTGTTAAATCCCGGCAGGCAGTCGCCGCGCAACGCCGAATTTCGCAGAATGTTTGCATAACCGTGCGGAATATGGTATAATTTAAGCATTATTGAGGGAAGGACCGATCGAAGCGTCATGAACGACAACAACACCACCATCGCCCGCCTCAAGGAGGAAGTTCACGCGATGTGCCTGCGCAAGGGCTGGGGCGTCGACGGCGTGCAGAACCCGCAGCACGTCGCCATGGCGATGACCGTCGAGATGAGCGAGCTGCTCGAACACTTTCAATGGCTCGAACCGGAGGACGTGCGCCGGCTGATGGACGGCGGCGATCCCGAGCGTTGCGCGATGATCGCGGAGGAATTCGCCGACGTGATGATATACGGGCTGCAGCTGGCGCGCTCGCTCGGCATCGACGTCACCGGACAGATCCTGCGCAAGATCGGCATCGTCGATCGCCGCCCGCCGAAGCCCGGCGTGCCGAAGCGCTGACCCTGTGGAGGGGGAACGATCATGGAGAACGATTTCATTCTGGTGCTGGACCTTGGGGGACAGCAGGCGCTGTCCATGGCGCGCAAGCTGCGCGGTCAGAACTACTACTGCGAAGTGCATGCCGGCGATATCGCGCCGGAGACGATCCGCCGCAAGGCGCCCAAGGGCCTGCTGTTGGCAGGCGGCGCGGATGGGCGCGCCTTCGACGCGCAGATCCTCGAGCTCGGCCTGCCCGTGCTCGCCATGGGTCCCTGCGCGCGGACGATGGCAAAGCTGCTCGGCGCCGGCTGCGAAGGTCCGCGCCTCAGCGGTCGCGTGGCGCAGATCCATTTTCTTCCCTGCACCCTGTTCGACGGGCTGGGAACGAGCGACCGCTTCTTCGACCGCATCGATGCCATGAAGCTCCCGGAAGGCTTTGAACCCATCGCCGTCACCGACGACGACCTCGCGCCCGCCTTCGCGTGCGTTGCCAAGAACCTCTACGGGCTGCAGTTCTACGCCGAGTCGAACGATCCCGACGGCGCGCAGATCCTCGCCAACTTCGCCGGACAGATCTGCAATTGCAGCGCCTATTGGTCGTCCGAGTTCTACGTCGAGCGCGAGATCGGCTACCTGCGCGAACGCATCGGCGATGGACGCGCCATCACGGCGATCTCCGGCGGCGTCGATTCCACGGTGTGCGCCGTGCTGATGCACCGCGCCATCGGCGAGCGCCTCAAGTGCGTGTTCGTCGACACGGGCCTGCTGCGCAAGGGCGAGGCGGAGACAGTCAGGCACGTGTTCCGCGAACACCTCGGGCTGGAGCCGGTGGTGATCGACGCGCGCAGTCAGATGCTCTCCGCGCTGGCGGGCGTCACCGACGGGCAGGAAAAGCGCCGCGTGGTCAAGGAGGTATTCGTCCAGGCGCTGCGCGGGGCGGCGGAGCCGGGCGTGGAATTTCTCGCCGAGGGCACGATCTATCCCGACCTGCTCAGCGGCGAGGGCGAGCGCCCTGCGGCGCTGGAGGGCTTAAAGCGCATCGAGCCGATCCGCATGCTGTTCAAGGACGAGGTGCGTGCCATCGGCGAATTTCTCGGCGTGCCCCGGGACCTGCTCGCGCGGCAACCGTTCCCCGGGCCTGGGCTGGCGGTGCGCTGCATCGGCGAGGTCACGGAAGAGAAGCTCGCGCTGCTGCGCGACGCCGACGCGATTTTCCGCGCGGAGATCGTCGAGGCGGGGCTGGACCGCAAGCTGACCCACTACTTCGCCATCCTCACGGACATCCGCGCGCTGGGCCGCCGCGACGGCCGCGCCGTTCCCGGCTACACCTGCGCGCTGCGCGCAATCAGCGCGCCGGACGCGGCGAATGTCTCCATCGCCAAGCTGCCCTACGACTTGATCGAGCGCGTCGTGCAGCGCATCACCTCGCAGATCCCGGAGATCAGCCGCGTGCTCTACGACGTTACCGGCAAGCCGGTCGCGTTGGAGGAATGGGAATAATCAATCGACAAAGAGGGTTCAACGATGATTCTCAGACACGAAAGGGAGCCGGTCGACGCCCAGCCGGTTGAAAACACGTTCGTCGCCATCGATGAGCGCAGCGGCGAGGTGCTCGGCGCCTCGGTGATCTACGTCAGTTACAATCCGGCGCTGTTTCCGCTGCGTCCGCTGCAGGTGCGCATCCAGTTCGACGCCTCTCCGGTGCCGGACGCCCTGCTGGGGGCCTCGGTGGCGCGCGCGCGGGAGATCTGTACCCAGTCCGGCGAGCTGAGCCGCATCTACGTGCACTGCGCGCCGGACGACGACGCGCTGATGGAGCAGCTGGCGCCGTTCGGTTTTCAGGACAACGACGCCCTGATCCGCATGCGTTTGGCGCTGCCCGCCGACCTCGACTTCAAGGCGCCCGCCGGCTGCGCCGTGGTCTACGACGACCTCAGCGACCCCCTGGAACGCAAGTACTTCCTTGAACGCTACAACGAGCTGTTCAACGTGCAGCACGACCTGACGTGGCTGAGCGAGTTCATCGACCGTCAGGACTTCACGCGCATCCTCACCGTCGCCTCCACGGGCATGGCGGGCGAGATCCTCATCTGGCGCGAGGGCAGCAGCGGCATCATCGGCTTTATCCAGACCGCCAAGCGCTGGCGCAAGCTGGGCGTGGCGTCGTACATGCTCTCGCTCGCCTGCGAGGCGTTCGAGCAGCAGCGGCTCGACTGCGCCGAGATCAACCTCCGCGCCCGCTACCGCCACATGGTCCGGCTGATGGCGCGCGCCGGCTTTTCCCAGACGGCGCTGCTGATGCGCTATCCCGGCATCGACATCAATCCCAGCGACTGACGCAAACGCCCCGGTCATCGTGCCGGGGCGTTTGCCTGCCCGGACGTTCTTGATCCGGTCCCGCGCCAATACAATGGATCGAAGAACGGTTTGGGAGGGATTTGAATGCAGGGCAATCTCTTTTATGGCTGCGGCACGGCGCTGGTGACGCCCTTCCGCGGCAGCCGCGTCGACTTCGACGCGCTGGAAAACCTGATCGACTGGCAGATCGATGAGGACGTCGACGCGCTGGTCATCCTCGGCACCACCGGCGAACCGGAGACCGTCACCGACGCCGAGCGCGCCGCCGTCATCGAGTGCGCGCTGGCGCGCTGCGCCCGCCGCGTGCCCATGATCGTCGGCGCCGGCGCCAGCGACACCCGCACCGCCATCCGCCGCGCCGTGGAAGCGCAGATGCTCGGCGCAGACGCGCTGCTCGTCGTCACGCCCTACTACAACCGCGCCAGCGACTTGGGCCTGATCGAGCACTACACCGCCATCGCCGACCGCGTGGAGATTCCCATCATCATGTACAACGTGCCCGCGCGCACGGGCGTGAACCTCGCGCCGCGCGTGGTCGCCGAGCTGGCAAAACACCCCATGCTCTGCGCCCTCAAGGACGCCTGCACCGACGCCGCACACATGACGGAAATGGCGCGGCTGTGCGGGGACGGCATCGCCGTCTACGGCGGCAGCGACGAGTGCGCGCTGCAATCGCTGGCGCTGGGCGCGCACGGTCTGATCTCGGTGGCGTCCAACGCCATTCCCGCCGAGATGCACGCGCTGACCATGAGCTGGATTCGCGGCGACGTCAAAGCGTGCCGCAATCTCGCCTTCCAGTGGATGCCGCTGCTGCGCTGTCTGGCCTCCGAGGTCAACCCCATTCCCATCAAGGCGGCGCTTGCCATGATGGGCAGGATCGAGGAGACGCTGCGGCTGCCGCTGGTGCCGCTCGACGCCGCGCGCCGCGAAATGCTGCGCCGCGAGATGAAGCGCATGTCGCTGATCGACTAGTCCAAAAACATACCCGCAGCGCAGGTTCCGCGCCGCGGGCATGTTTTGAAGCTTCATGTATCGAGCAGGTTTCACTCACCGAGCAGGTCGAAGATGCTCATCTGCTCGGACTGCGAGCGCCTCCAGTTGCGGCTGGCGCCCTCGAAGTCGAACGCGGTCAGGTCCGCCACCGGCGTCGCGCCGCGGGAAATGAGCGTGGCGTTGGCGGGGTAGCCCGTCCACGCATAGATCCAGTCGCAGTAGCGGCTGCGCAGCGCCTCCGTCTCGCCGCGGCGGTTGTCCGTGTTGCAGATGAACGCCGCATCGGACAGCGCGAAGATCGCGCGGTTGCGGGCAATGGCGTGCGTGACGGTCAGCATTGCCTCGGGGTGCTCCATGGACGCCACCGCCATGCGGCCCTCGCTGAGCAGCTGTGCGAACGGCGCCTCCGTCAGGTGCTCCATCAGCCCGCCGCCGAGCACGTCGACGAGCGAACCGCCGCACGCGGCGACGGCGTTGGCAGCGACGCGCGATACGCCAAGCTCGCCGCCGGTGACCACCGCGTATCCATGCGCCGCCGCCTCGCGCGCCAGCCGCTCGATGCCCGTGCGCAGCTCCTGCGAAGTCTTGACGCCGCTGTTGCCCAGCACCGCCACCGCCGGTCCGCCGAGCAGCGCCGCATTGCCGCAGCGATACAGAAACGGCGGCGCCGCGTCGCCGAGCCGCCGCGCCAGCCGGGCAGGATAGTCATCGCTGTGCAGCGTGACGATCTCCATTCCCGCCTCAAAGAAGCGTTCCATCAGATAGCTGAGCTGCACGCTGCGGCTCAGCAGCGTGTAGATGCGGTAGGCTTCCTCCTCGGGGATGTCCAGTTCGATCATCAATCCGCTGATGTCCACGCCGACGAGCTCGCCGACGCCCGCCAGTCCTGACTCGCGCGCGCGCCGCTCGAGCCGGCTGAACTCCTGCGCGCTGTACGGGCGCGCATACTCCTCGCGATTGGGCACCAGCGCCATCGTCAGCAGCATCGTCGCAAAGGCATCCCTTGAATACGCCATGGACCTCCCCGTCCTTCCTCGCCGTCGTGGTATTCAGTTTCATTATACCACAGCCGCGCGCGTTTGTCACGCGCCAGGGACCACAGACGGCTAGGCTTCCGGCGGCTCGAGGCGCGCGCGCAGCTTGGCGAGCGCGCGCTTTTCAATGCGCGATACATAGCTGCGGGAGATGCCGAGCGCCTTCGCCACGGCATGCTGCGGCTGCGGCTCACCGTCGATGAGGCCGCAGCGCATGCGCACCACCATCGCCTCGCGCGGCTCGAGCGCCTCGTCGATCAGTTCCAGCGCCCTCCGCGACTCGATCGCCGTCTCCACCTCGTCGGCAACGAGGTTCGGATCGGTCCCGATGAGGTCGTCGAGCGTGCGCTCGTTGCCGTCCTTGTCCGTGCCGACGCTGTCGCCCATCAGCACCACGCAGCGGTTCTTGCGGTTGGCGCGCAGGTGCATCAGCATCTCGTTTTCAATGCAGCGCGAGGCATAGGTGGTCAGCCTCCCCGCCTCGGGGCGGAAGGTATTGACCGCCTTGATCAGGCCGATGGCGCCGATGGAGACCAGATCGTCCGCCTCGACGCCCGCGCCCGCATACTTCTTGGCGATGTGCGCCACCAGCCGCAGGTTGTGCTCGATCAGCCTGCGGCGCGCCTCCTCGTCGCCGCCGGCAAGCGCCGCGACCAACCGCGCCTCCTCCTGCGGCGGCAGTGGCTTGGGAAACGACGTGCGCGCCGAAAGGTTAAGCAGCATCAGCCAACCGTGCTCGACCAACCAGATCAGCGTCTCGGACCAGAACATAGGGCATCCTCCTCATCTAAGCGACCGCCCTACATCCTATTCGCCCGCGCGCCGCGCCGTGCCTGTACGAAAACGGGCGCGGATGGATTTCTCCATCCGCGCCCAGAATCTATGTCCCGCCAGCGTCACGCGCGTCAGCCTTCCTGCTGCGCCTGCGCGTCCTGCTGGGCCTGATACGCCTCCCACAGCGGGCGGTACTTCGCCACGTTCGCCTCGTGCTCCTCGAGCGTGCGCGCAAAGACCAGTTCGCCGGACGTCGGCTCCGCCGCGCAGAAATAGAGGTAACCTTCCTCGAGGTAGTCCGCGTCCGGATTGAGCGCCGCCTCGAGCGCCGCCTCGGACGGATTGCAGATCGGTCCGATCGGCAACCCGGGGACATAGTAAGTGTTGTAGGCGTTCTCGTCGGCGATGACGCTGTCCGGCACGATGAGCGTGTCCTCGCCGCTCAGATAGGTCGCCGTCGGATCGCTTTCGAGCTTCCAGCCCATGCGCAGGCGGTTGTGGAACACCGCCGACACGCGCGCGAAGTCGGCGTCGTTGGCGGCCTCCTTCTCGATCATGGACGCGAGGATGATCGTCTGGTCCATGGTCAGCGGCGTCTCAAAGCGCTCGACGGCGTGGATCGCGCCCTCCTCGTCGGCGTAGTAATCGTTGACCGTGCTGTAGAACACCTCGTCGTAGACGTCGTTGTTCTGCTGCAGCAGCGTGTTGATGATGCTCTCCGCCGTCGCCGAGAGGAACACGCGATAGGTATCCGGCGCCAGATAGCCCTCCAGCGCGTACTTGCGGCCCTCCAGCGTGCCGGCGTCGTAGGCGGCGCGCAGCGCATAGGACGATCCGACGAAGTAGTCGACGTCGTTGCACAGCCGGAGGAATTCTTCCGTGTCCTCCAGCGCGCCGATGCCCACCAGATACTCGGCGATGTCCTCGCACGTCCAGCCGGGAATGATCGTGATCACGCGCTCGTTCGTCTGGCTGCCCGAGGTCAGTTCGGCGATGATCTGCGAAGCGCTCATCGCCGGCGAGAGCTGATAGGTTCCGTAGCTAAGGGCATTGGTCAGCCCCTGAAACTGGATCATGTACTCGAACACGTCCGCGTTGCGCAACAGCTTGGCGTCGACCAACTGCTGCGCGATGGCGGCGACACTGGCGCCGTCGTCGACTTCAAACTGCACCACTTCCGTGCTCAGCGCATCCACCGGCGCGAGGAATGTGCCGTAGAGGCGGTCCCACGCGACCGACACCATGCCGACCACGATCAGCACGCTGCACAGAAAGACCATGACCGGGCGGACGATCTTCCACAGCCACGCATACCAAAACAGCCCGTATTCGCGCTCCTCGTGCAGCGAGCGGACGTCGTACTGTTCGGTGGTAAATGCTTCCCTGCGCCTGCGACGGTTGTCGCGCGCGCGCCTCTTGCTGCGAGCCATTCCAACCTCCCTGAGCGGAGCCAGCACAGCGTGCCGGCGCGCCGCCTTTGTATGCCCATCAGCCTTGGATGAGCGCGTCGAGGTCCACGCCGGCAACATCGGCGAGGATCTTAAAGATGTCCGAGAGCATCCGCTGGAAGCGGAATTCCGCCAGCAGGTAGGCGCTCACGTCCGCATTGAACTGCAGCAGCGTGCCGATCTGGCGCATGCGCTCGGCATCGTCGTCCGGCATGGCCTCGCCGGCGGCGAGCTTCGCCTGCAGGCGAAACTGCAGCCGCTTGTACTCGTCGAGCAGCGCACGGTTCGTGTCGCTCTCATAGGCGGCGTCGCGCAGCCGGGTCATCTCGCGGTATTCATCGCTCTCGCGCAGCGCCCTGGCGAGCGCGTGCGCCTGATCGTAAGGATTCATTCAGCCCTCCTGCGGGCACACGTCGCGCCCTTCCTGTTGGACGCGCGCCGGCGCGCCGCGGTTCCCGCGCCCTCAGATTTCGACGATGATCGGCAAAATCATCGGGTTGCGCTTGATGGTATCGTAGATGTAGCGCTGCACGGACTCGCGCACGTCGTTCTTGACGTGGTTCCAGTCGGAAGAATCGATCGGCCCGAAGGCGTCGATCGCGCGGCGCGCCGCCTCGCGGGCGCCCTCGACCAGATCGTCCGCCTCGCGCATGTAGACGAAGCCGCGGCTAATGATGTCCGGACCGGACACGACGCTGCCGAGGTCGTGGTCCACGCCCATGACGACGATCAGCATGCCGTCCTCCGCCAGATGCTTGCGGTCGCGCAGCACCACGGCGCCGACGTCGCCGATGCCGAGACCGTCGATGAGCACCGAGCCATTGGGCACCACGCCGGTGACGTCGAGCGAATGCTGGTTCATCTCGATCACGTCGCCGATCTCGCAGATGAGCACGTTGTCCTCCGGCATGCCCAGCGAGCGTGCAAGGTTGGCGTGATGGTGCAGATGGCGATACTCGCCGTGCACGGGGATAAAGTACTTCGGCTTGACCAGCGAGTGCATCAGCTTGAGCTCCTCCTGCCGCGCGTGACCGGAAACGTGCACCTCGGCGAGCGCCTCGTAGATGACGTTCGCGCCGATGCGGAACAGCTGGTTGATGACGCGCGAGACCGACTTTTCGTTGCCCGGAATCGGCGTTGCGGAAATGATGACCATGTCGCTTTCGCGAATCTCCAGCTTGCGGTGCTCGGCAAACGCCATGCGCGACAGGCCGGACATCGGCTCGCCCTGACTGCCGGTGGTCACCACGGTGATCTGCGAATCGGGATAGCGGTCCAGCTCGTCGGTGGAGATCAGCTTGCCGTCGGGAATCTTGAGATAGCCCAGCTGCATGGCGACCTTGGAGACGTTGACCATGCTGCGCCCGACGAAGCAGACCTTTCTGCCAAAGTGCACCGACGAATCGACGACCGACTGGATGCGCGAGACGTTGCTGGCGAACATGGCGATGATGACGCGCCCGTCCGCGCGCTCGAACAGCGAGTTGAATGTCGCCGCCACCTTGCGCTCGGACATCGTGTAGCCGGGGCGCTCGACGTTCGTGCTGTCCGCCAGCAGCGCCAGCACGCCGCGGCTGCCCAGCTCGGCGAAGCGACCAAAATCGATCGGCGTGCCGTCCTGCGGCGTATAGTCGACCTTGAAGTCGCCGGTATGCACCACCACGCCCACCGGCGTGTGGATCGCCAGCGCGCATGCGCCCGCGATGGAATGGTTGACGTGGATGAACTCCACCTTGAACGCGCCCGCCTTGATGACGTCGCCCGGCTCGACGACGTTCAGCGGCGCGACGCCGGTGAGGCGGTGTTCCTTGAGCTTGCTTTCGCACAGCGCCAACGTCAATTTCGTGCCGTAGACCGGCGCGGGGATCTTGCGCAGCACGTAGGGCACCGCGCCGATGTGGTCCTCATGACCGTGGGTAATGAAATAGCCGCGAATCTTCTCGCGATTGCGCTCCAGATACGTCGTGTCCGGAATCACCAGATCGACGCCGGGCATGTCCTCCCGCGGAAAGATGGATCCCAGATCCACCACGACGATGTCGTTCTGATACTCGTAGACGGTCAGGTTCTTGCCGATCTCACCCAATCCGCCCAGCGGAATGATCTTGAGCCTCGGCTCCTTGCTTCTTCTTCCCAATGGGCAATCCTCCTTTGCGGGGCGGCGCGCGGCGCAAAAGGGCAAAGCAATGCCCGCCATCGCGCGAATCCGCCCGAGTCATTTTTTATACTGTCCGCTCCGGCGCAACGTCCTCCGGCGCGGATAAGCAAGCAACGCGCGCTGTGCGTCAGCGCAGTCCTCTCCGGCGGCTTCGCGAGCCTCGCCGACGCCGGACGGCACAGAAAACCGCACAGTGTCTCCGTTGAAACACTCTTCTGGGTACAGTATAACACAAAAAAGCGCGAAAAGTACAATCCCCGGCGCGATTTAACCGAAAATTGAAGCAACTTCCACATCTGTGGCTGCGGCATGACGGCGCCGCGAAGGGCCGATAAAGCGGGCGGAACAAATGCGAAAAGCCGCGCAACGGCGCGAAGCGCGTCCTGAGCAGCTGCCGGGGGTGCCAAGACGAAACCCGCGCGGGCGGGCACGGTTGTGCCGCCGCCGTCTCCGCAGCTGCGCACTTCCAGGGAAAATGGCGCCCGCCGTCAGGCGAGCAGGTCGTCGAGAATGCGCTTGAGCGCTTCCTTGGCGCGCGGTCCCGCCGTGACGCCCACGCAGCCGGGACATCCCTCGGCGCATGGGCATTCGCCGAGCCGCTCCCGCGCCCGCATGAGCAGCGCGCGGTCCATCTCGAACACGCGGTCCGAAAGCCCGATGCCGCCCGGAATGGAATCGTACAGGTAGATCGTCGGCTTGCCGGTGAAGGGATCCTTGACATGGTAGACGACGGTGATGTCCTGCGGCGCGCACATCAGGTCGATCGGCGCGATGTGGCGGATCAGGTGCGCCAGCCCGACCATGGCGTCCTTGAGCGGCTCGCGACCGTAGCCTTCCTCGAGCCGGTCCGGCAGCGTCCACCAGCAGGCGGTGGTCTGCATCTCCAGTTCCGGCAGCGTCACCGGTCCCCAGCCGAGATTCTCGTGCGTGTCGAAGCGGATCTTCTTGAACACCGTCACGATCGAAGACGCCAGCACCTCGCCGCGCGCGCGCGTCCAGGCGCCGTCGGACCGCTGCTCGAACTCGTCGAGCACCTTGAGGCTGGTGGTCAGGTCGGCGTCGGTGTAGTAGCCGACGTTCACGCGGCGCACATAGCCCTTCTTGTCGTCAAAGTCGAGCTTCTCCACCTGATACTGCGCGCCCTCGTGCATGTAAATGGCATACTGGTGCAGCAGCATCGGCACGGTAAAGCGGTCCATCTCGCCGATGACGCGGTGCTTCTTCGGGTCGGTGATGTCGACGATGAGGAAGTTCTGGTCCGACGCCGAGCGCAGGTTGATGCCCGCCTCAGGAAACTCCTCCGCCATCCAATAGTAGCGCCCGCCGACGCGGCGCAGGATGTGTTCGTCCTCGAGGTAGCCCAGCAGTTCCGGCGTCTCCGCAAGGTCCGCGAAGCGCTCGCCCTCCTCGAAGGGCAGCTCGTAGGCGGCGCACTTGACGTGGTTGAGCAGGATGTAGAGGTTGTCCGGATTGATCAGCGCCTGCTCCGGCGACTGACCGAAAAAGTAGTCCGGGTGGTTGATGATGTACTGGTCCATGGGGCTGGAGCTGGCGACGACGATCAGCAGCGACGTGCTTCCGCGCCGCCCCGCGCGCCCCGCCTGCTGCCACGTGCTGGCGATCGTTCCCGGGTAGCCGCACAGCACGCAGGCATCGAGCTGACCGATGTCGATGCCCAGCTCGAGGGCGTTGGTGGACACGACCGTGGTGATGTTGCCCGCGCGCAGCTCGCGCTCGATCTCGCGCCGCTGGCTTGCGAGATAGCCGCCGCGATAGCCGCGCACGCGACCGGCGTTGCCCAGCGGATCGCGCACCATGTCCTTGAGGTAGCGGACCAGCACCTCGACCGTCAGCCGCGCGCGCGCGAACACGCTGTTCTGGATGCCCGCTTCGAGCAGCGACGCGGCGATGTTGCGCGTCTCGGGAATGGCGCCGGCGCGGATGCCGAGCTGCGCATTGACTACCGGCGGATTGTAGAACACCACGTGGCGCTCGCCCGCCGGCGCGCCATTTTCGTCGATCAGGCGCATCTTCCTGCCGGTCATCGCCTCGGCGAGCTCTCTGGGGTTGCGAATCGTGGCGCTGCAGCAGATGAACGTCGGCGACGAGCCGTAGAACGCGCAGATGCGCTTGAGCCGCCGGATGACGTTGGCGAGGTTGGAGCCGAACACGCCGCGATAGGCGTGAATCTCGTCGATGACCACGTAGCGCAGGTTCTCGAACAGCTTCACCCACTTCGCGTGGTGCGGCAGGATGCCCTGATGGAGCATGTCCGGATTCGTCACCACGACGTGGCCCGCCTGACGGATCGCCGTGCGCGCCGAGGCGGGCGTGTCGCCGTCATAGGTGTACGCCTTGACGTCCACGCCCATCGACTCGATCATGCCGTAAAGCTCCGCCGCCTGATCGCTCGAGAGCGCCTTCGTCGGGAACAGGTACAGCGCGCGGGCGGACTCGTCCTTGAGGATCGCGTCGAGCACCGGCACGTTGTAGCACAGCGTCTTGCCCGACGCCGTCGGCGTGACCACGACGAAGTCCTCGCGCGCGAGCGCCGCCTCGATCGCCTGGCTCTGGTGGATGTACGGTCGCTCGATGCCGCGCGCGCGCAGCGCCCCGGCGATGCGCGCATCGAGCGACGCCGGAAACGCGCCGTAGCGCGCCGCGCGCTCGGGCACGACGAGCCACGACGTGACGTTGCGCATGAACGCCGGGTTGTTCTTCAGCTTTGCGATGTACTCGCCAATGGTCATAGGCCACTCCTCATCCGGCGCGGGCGCGCCCAGCGTCACTCGACGTACTCGACCTCCGTGTTCTCGACCGCCTCGCTCACCAGCGCCTCGACGTCCAGCCGCTTCTCGGCGTCGGGCATGGTGTCGAGCTTGGGCTTGGTCACCGGGTGGCGCGGCGTAAACACCGTGCAGCAGTCCTCGTAGGGCAGAATCGACGTCTCGTACGTGCCGATCTTCTCGGCGACCGCCATGATTTCCGTCTTGTCCATGCCGATCAGCGGGCGGAACACCGGCATGCCCACCACGGCGTCGGTGCAGACCAGCGCTTCCATCGTCTGTGAGGCGACCTGTCCCAGGCTCTCGCCGGTGATCAGCGCCTGCGCGCCGTACTGCCGCGCCAACCTTTCGGCAATGCGCATCATGAAGCGGCGGGTGATCAGCGTGCCCAGTCCTTCGGGGCACTTTTCGTGAATCTCCAGCTGGCACTTCGTGAACGGCACCAGATAGACGCGCATGCCGCCGCAATACGCCGACAGCTCCTTCGCCAGCGTCATCACCTTGTCGCGCGCCAGCTCGCCGGTATACGGCGGGCTCTGGAAGTGGATCGCGCAGCAGCGCACGCCGCGCTTCATCAGCTGGAAGCCCGCCACGGGCGAGTCGATGCCGCCGGAGAGCAGCAGCGCCGCCTTGCCGCCCGTGCCCATCGGCATGCCGCCGACGGCGGGCACTTCCTCCACGCAGACATAGGCGTTATCGCGGATCTCGACGTTGAGGCGATGCTGCGGCTTGTGGACGTCCACTTTGAGGTTCGGGTTCGATTCCAGCACGCGGCCGCCGATCTCCTGCCCGATCTCCATCGAATTCATCGGGAAGGACTTGTCCGAGCGGCGCGCAAAGACCTTGAACGTGCCCGAATAGCCCTGCATCATGCGGATGCAGACCGCGGAAATCGCGTCCAGATCCTTCTCCATCTCCACCGCTGGGCTGACAGAGTGCACGCCGAACACGCGCGTCACCCGCGCGATGCAATCCTGCAGGTCGGCGAAATCCGACACGTAAATGCGCGCGTCGGACAGCCACACGTGACCGCCGACCGGCTTGACCGCCTTGCGCACGTTCTCCGTGAGCATGCGCAGAAAATAAGGGCGGTTGGCGCCCTTCAAAAAGACCTCGCCGTAGCGGACGAGCAAAACATCCCGCATGTATTCCGATCTCCTTTGGGTCGTTCTCGCGGTCGCTGCCGGAAGCCCGAAAGCGCCTCCGGCGACCGCCTATCTTCTCTGAAAGCGCCTGAGCGCGCCGTAGGCTTCTCCGAGCGCGCGCGCCGCCTCGTCGATCTCCGCCTCGGACGTATCCGGACAGAGGCTGAAGCGCAGCGCGCACTCGGCGCGATCCGGCGTCAGCCCCATCGCCAGCAGCACGGAACTGACCTTGCGCTTCTTGCTCGAGCACGCCGAGCCGGTAGAGGCGTACACGCCCGCCGCCTCCAGCGCGTGCAGCATCGTCTCGCCGCGCACGCCGGGAAAGCTCAGGTTGACAATGTGCGGCGCGCCGTCTTCCGGCGCGGGACCGTTGACCAGCGTCTCCGGCACGGCTTCGCGAAACGCCGCCACGAGGCGCAGCTTCTTTGCCATCAGCTCCGCCGCCACGCCGCCGCGCGCGCGCATCGCCCGCACCGCCGCGCCCAGTCCGGCGATGCCGGGCGTATTCTCCGTTCCCGAACGCATCCCCGACTCCTGACCGCCGCCGATCTGCCGCGGCGCCAGGCGCACGCCCCTGCGCACCACCAGCGCGCCGATGCCCTTGGGCGCGTGGATCTTGTGACCGCTGAGCGTGTACATGTCCGCCTGCCGCATCGAAAACGGCACGCGCAGAAAGCCCTGCACGCCGTCGACGTGCAGCAGCGCCCGTCCCTCGGTCATGCGGCGCAGCCGGTCGAGGTCGGCGATCGCGCCGGTCTCGTTGTTGACCTGCATGCAGCTGACCAGCGAGGCGCCGTCGTCCAGCGCCCGCGCCAGTTCGTCCCAGCGCAGCTCGCCCGCCTGCGTCACGCCGATCACGCGCACGTCGTGCCCATCGGCGCGCAGCGCCTCAAACGCCTCGCGCACCGACGGATGCTCCACCGCCGAGACCGCCAGCACCTGCCTGCCGCGCATGCGGGCAACCGCGCCCATGATCGCCAGATTGTTCGCCTCGGTGCCGCCGGAGGTAAAGATCAGCTCGCAGTCCTCGCCGTGCACCGCCTGCAGCACCGCCTCGCGGCAGGCCCGAACCTCGCGAAAGGCGTCCACCGCAGGCCGGTAGACGCCCGAAGGATTGTAGAAACCCTCGCGCATGCAGCGCACCATCGCCTCGACCGCTTCGGGGCAGACGCGCGTAGTCGCGCTGTTGTCAAGATACGCCATAGCTCGACTTCCCGTCCTCGTCCGTCCACACGCCGCGCTGCAGATAGCTCTTCGAGCGGATCACCTCGATCATCTCGTCCGAGAGCTCCATCACCGCCAGGTGCTTGACGTTGTTCTTGATGAAATAAAAATAGTACAGCTTGGCGTCGCGGTTGAGGAACCAGTTGTGCTTTTTGATGTTGGGCTCGTTGAGCGTCTTCAGAAACGCCTGCCCCTTCGCCGGACCGCAGCGCACGACGTTCTTCATCTCCAGCGCGGTCAGATAGCGGCGGCGCTTGTTGTTCAGCACGCGCGAAACGTCCAGCGTGCCGTTGGTGAAGGAGTAGTCGTACTCCATCTTGCAGTAGTCCGCCCGCCGCCACAGCAGGAAGGCGACGCCGCCGAACACGACGGTAAGGATCAGCGCGATGAAGTCAAAGCGAAAGCCGCCCTGCGCGTCCACGCCCACGATGTTCATCAGATACATCAGCGCGGAAAAGCCGCTGATGACGATCACAATCCACATCAACACGTACATCAGCGTGTACACGCCCTGATGCCGCCGTCTAGCCACCTGCTCCAAAAAGTCGTCCATCTCGACACCTCCGTAGAACTTATCACGGTATATTATAGCATAGAATTTGAAAAAGTCGAGCCTGAAACGCAAAATTTGAACAAACATTTCTTCCCGGCGCCCGCGTTTTGTGCTATAATGGCGTTGCGGCGGCATGCGCCGCCGCGCAGCAAATCCACAAAACAGGAGGAACCCCAGCCTTGAAATGCCCATACTGCGGCAGCTCCTTTGCCGGCAGTCCGCAATACTGTCCCAACTGCAAGCAGCCGCTCTCCCGCGCGCGCGCGGCGTCGACCGAACCTTCTGCGGAAGCACAGCCGACCGAGCGCCCGCGCTATACCCGCCTGCAGCGCATGCTGATCGGCGCGGCATGCGCGCTGTGCGCCGCGCTGATGATCGTCGGCGCCTACCGCCTGATCTACTGGGCGTCGAGCTACCGGCTCACGCGCCTGTACACGCGCGGCGAGTACACGCCGACGATCAACGCCGTGACCATGGACGATCACCGCCAGGGGCACTCCGTGGTGTTCTACGGCGAGGACGGCGACCAGATCTTCCTGCCGGAACTCAACGAATCGCTCTCGATCAGCGGCGGCGTGGCGCGCACGACCATCGCCGACGCGGACTGGTTCCCCAGCGACGTGTCGCAGGTCGAGCGCGCCGAAGTCGTGCTCTCGCCGGTGCTGATCGACGAAACCGGCTCGCGCACGCAGCTGCCCAACGTCGAGCTGGAAATCGACGTGCCCGACTCGCCGCTGGAGGTCATCAGCCCCGCCGAGGAAGACGAGCGCATCGTCACTTCCATCTATCTGCTGGAACTGCAGGTCGTGCCCGGCAGCACCGTGCTGGTCAACGGCGAGGACGTGACCGACATGGTCGACCGCAACGGCCTGCTGTCGCAGAACGTCAACATCTATCCCATCGGCGACAACGTGTTCACGATCATCGTGCGCACGCCCCGCCACCACGAGACGCGCCAGGAGGTGCACATCTATCGCGAGGCGTTCGACATCGCCCTCGAGCTGGACGCTTCCGTCGCCGACACCAGTTCCAACGAGGCCATGGCGATCTCCGGAACCGTGGAGCCCGGCGCGACGCTGATCGTCGAGACGCCTTACGTCGAGGACAGCCTGAGCGTCGATCCCGCCAGCGGTCAGTTCCGCTTCATCGCCCGCTTCACGTCCTTCGGCGAAAATGTGGTGCGCTTCCGCGCCTCGATGGCGGGCCGCGAGGATGCCGTCATCAGCCTGACCGTCGACTACGAGCCGACACTCGCCGCCTACTCCGCGCAGGCATGGGCGATGGACTACGAACAGCTGCGCCGCCTGTACGAGCAGTGGCACGGGCAGGTGTTCCTCTGCGAGGGCCCGATCATCGACACCGTCGAGGAGGAGGGCGTGACCTACCTGATCATGAACGTGGGCAGCGACGCCGAGCCGCAGCTCGTCGTGCTCGAAAACCGCTCCTCCGTCGCCGACGTCAGCCTCGGCCGGCGCTATGCCGCCTACGCCGACGTCTCCGGGCGCTACATGTACCAGGCGGAGTACTACCCGCTGCTCATCACCCGCTACATGGATCTCTCGGCGCAGTAGCGCCGGTCCTTTCCCGAAGGGGCGCCTTCGCGCGATCGCGAGGGCGTCCCTCCCGTTTCGCCGCGCGCTTTGTAACATTATTTCTATTTTTCCCGTTTTCCCGTTGACAGAGCCGCCCGCCTCCGCTATGATTACTATATAGCCAATCGGTTTGAACGCAGTTTGTGTGGAGGGTTTCTAGATGCAAAAGGGCTACAAGCGCAACGCAAAGGGCAAGGCGGTGCTGCACTGCTTCATCGGCCTCTTTGCCGTGATCGTCATCGTTCTGGTCGCCTACTTCTGGTTGACCATGGATTATTCCGATAAGCTGTCCGCGGACACGTCCGTGCGCCCCTACGTCGAGCTGACGCCGAGCCCTGAACCCGAGCAGGTGCCCGTCGTCGCGCCGCAGGCGAGCGCAGAGACCAGCGCCGAGCCGACCGCCATTTCGACGCCCGTGATGAC
>CALVPU010000089.1 GCA_944353735.1 uncultured Eubacteriales bacterium
GTCGGCATCAGGTAGCCGTTCGCCAGCCGCAGCAGCAGCGACCAGCCCACCTGCAGGAGCATGATCAGGCACAGCAGCAGCATCTGCTTGGCACTTAACAGCACCGCGCGCCGGTCGAAGAGCAAAAACGCCCCCAGCGACAGCAGTGCCAGCAATGTCAGCAGCGCCACGCCGCCGAGCAGGTGCAGGTCGAGGGTATTGTCCGAGAGGATGCCCATCGAGGCGATCATCGTATACTGCGCCAGCGTGACGACCTCGCCCTCGCTGACGATCGTCTGGTCCTTGAGGTAGGTCACCGGCTCGACGCTCTCGCGCGCCGCCTCGCGGTTGGCGGCGGTGATCTCCTCGTCGATGAGCATGTTCGGCTGCAGGCAGCCGCGCACCGCCTCGACGACGAGGCTCGTCAGCTGACCGCTGTACAGGCCGGAGAGGTCGTCGCGGATGCTGCGAATGGCGTTGGTCTCCTGACCTTCGGGCAGCGTCGCGGTGAGGATTTCCTGCACGAGCTTGTCCGCGTCGGCGAAGATGGATTCCAGCGTGTCCTCGCCCGTCTCGATCAGCGTGGCGATCTGCTCGCGCGTCAGCGACATGGACAGCGAATCGTTGATCGCGGCGAGTTCCTCCTCGCTCAGCGCGCGCGCCTCCTCGGCGCCGAGCTCCTCGCGCAGCGCGCGCAGGGCATCGACGCGCGCGTTCAGGTCGCGCATCATCTGATCCAGCACCGTCGGGTCGACGCTCCTGTAGCTCGGCTCGACAGCGTTGGCGGCCGCCTCGCGCAGCGCCTCGGTGGTCACCGTGTCCTGAATGTCCTTCGTCGCCTTGATGAGCGTCGGCGAAGGCACACCCACCTGAATGTCGTACTGTTCGGGCGTGATGCCCGCGAAGAGCATCGCAAACAGCGCCAGATAGGTCGCCGCGCCGATCAGCACGACCTGCAGCAGGGGGCGCTTCTTGCCCGTCCTGACCTTGGCAGCTCTCTTCATCGTCATTCTCCTTTGCGGACTTACGGTCGGGCGCCCCTGCGCTCGCCGGCCTTCGCGGCGTACTTCTCGTAGGCGCGGACGATCGCCTGCACCAACTCGTGGCGCACGACGTCGCGGTGCGTCAGCCGCACGATGCCGATGTCGTCGACGTTCCTGAGCACCTCCAGCGCCTCGACCAGCCCGGACTTCTTGCCCAGCGGCAGGTCGATCTGCGTGACGTCCCCGGTAATGACCATCTTCGACCCCATGCCCATGCGGGTCAGGAACATCTTCATCTGCTCGGAGGTGGTGTTCTGCGCCTCGTCGAGGATGATGAAGGCGTCGTTAAGCGTGCGCCCGCGCATGTATGCCAGCGGCGCGACCTCGATGGCGCCGCGCTCCACCAGTCGCTGGTAGGCGTCCACGCCGAGCATCTCGTGCAGCGCGTCGTACAGCGGGCGCAGATAGGGGTCGACCTTCTGCGCCAGATCGCCGGGCAGGAAACCCAGCTTCTCGCCCGCCTCGACGGCGGGCCGCGTGAGGATGATCTTCTCGATCTCCTTGTTCTTCATGGCGACCACCGCCATGGCGATGGCGAGATAGGTCTTTCCCGTGCCGGCAGGTCCGACGGCAAAGCAGCAGGTGTTGGCGCGAATCGCCTCGACGTACTGCTTCTGTCCCAGCGTCTTGCACTTGACCTGCCTGCCGCGGTAGGTGATGGCGATCACGTCGCGCATGATCTCGCCGATGCGGTCCGCCTTGCCCTCCGCCGCCAGCTCTATGGCATAGCGGATGCGCGTGCGGTCGACGTTCTCGCCGCGCAGCAGGATCTCGACCAGCTTCTCAAACGTCAGCTTCGCCAGATCCACCTTTTCCGGCTCGCCGGTGATCACGATCTCTCCGCCGTGCGTGAACAGCTCCACGCCCAGCTCGTCCTTGAACAGCGGCAGATTCTCCTCGCGGATGCCGAACAGGCCGATGAACTGGTCGGCGCCCACCTCGATGCGTTCGTTCTTGACTTGCACAGTCGTTTCCAATGCCCTTATCCTCCCTGTCGGTACAGTGCGCCGCGCTCGACGGCGATGTCCATATGTGCCTCCAGCACAGCGCGAGCGCGCAGCGCGCCCGCGCCGTCCTGCGTAAATTCAATCCATCGGTCGGCGACCTCGCAGCCATCCGGCGCCGCCTGCCCCATCGCCGCGCCCGCTTCGGCGAACGCCAGCGTTTCCAGCGCAGCGCGCAGCGCTGCCGGATCGCGCTCGACGACGCGCTCGCGCGTCTCATAGGCGGTCACGCGGCGCACCTCGACGGGCAGGAACAGCCCGCCGATGGGCAGCGTCTCGACGCATGTCTCCTGCGCGGCAAACGGCTCCGCCTCGGTCAGCGGGTATTCCAATCCCATGCAGACCAGCGCTGCCGAGACCGAGCTTCGCCCCGTCCGCTCCGTCGCCACGCGCGTCGCCGGCGCGCTCGCCTCGCCGGAATACCATGTCCGCGCCACCACGCTGCCCAGCGCGGCAATGCCCCGCGTCTCCTCCTTGGAAATGCGCTCCTCCCCGCGGATGAGCACCTGCCCGCGCACCACCGTGTCGCCCGGCTCGACGCAGGCCACGCCCGCCTGCACGTTGACCGACAACACCACGCCGTCGCACAGCGCCACCAAATCGCGTCCCGCGCCGACGTCGTACACCTCCGGCGCGGCGACGGCAGGCGCCGCCTCCACCAGCAGCCGCACGCCCTGCAGGCGCACGCCGACAAAGCTGAAGTCCGGCGACGCCGCCGCGAGGGCGCTCTCGATCCGGTCCGCGTCGACCGCGGACTTGGGCATTCCCGGTCGGACGCCCATCTCCTCCAGCGCGCGCTCGATGGGCGCGACGCTCGCACTCCTGCCGCCCGCCAGCTCGACATCCACCAGCCACACGCGACCGAAGAACGCCGACAGCGCCGCCAAACAGGCGACCGCCCCCGCCAGCAGCGTCGCGCGGGCACGCAGCCGCCGTGCCATTGCATCCCGCCCGCGGCGGGCGACGACGGTGCACGGCAGCGAGAAGCGCTCGCACAGGCGCTGGACGATCGCAGCGCTGCGCGGATCGGCGTCGATGAGGATCGCATGCCCGTGCGGCGGGGCGACGGCGCGAAACTGCGCGCCCTCGGCGAGCGCCCGCTCCAGCAGGCGCTCGAGCATCAACCCTTCCACGCGCAGGCGGACGTCGCCGTTCATGGCGCATCGCCTTCCCCGGGCAGTTCGACCTGACGGATCTCGCCGCGCACAATCAGCGCGTTTCTGCGCACCTCGCACAGCGTCAATCCGCTGCCGCGCACGCACAGCGCGCCGTTCGCCGTGGACAGCGTCACCGCCGTGTCGCTGAAATCGCGGATGCCGGTGTGGTTTTCGATGAGGATGCGGCGGCTGCCGACCGCCGTAGCGCGCACCGCGCGCCCCGATACGTCGCTGACCCACTCCAGCGCGGGCACGCTCGGACGCATCGTCCTTCTGGGCCTTGGCCCCGCGGCCTTTCTCGGGTTGGATTTCACCGGGCAACACCTCGCCTCATGCCGTTGATGTTCCCACCTTATGCACGCGCGAGCGGTTTCATCCGAAAAAAAGCGCTGCCAATCCAAGAATATTATACACGATACGGCAGGGCAAATGCAAGCGCAACCGGCAATTCCCGGCGCAGTTTGCCGCAAAAGTTGAAGCCGCGCGGCTTGACATCGCCTGCGCAGCTTGCTATACTCCCAGTATGTGGGGGTGTTTCGACATGAGGGAAAGCCATTTGGAACCAGAGGACGGCAAAAACGCCGCCCTGGTCGGCGAGATCGCCACGGAGATCATGCACATCTCGCGCCAGCTGATTCGCCGCGCCATGCGCGCCATGGGCAGTCTGGACATCGGCGTGGGCCAGCTGCCCGTGCTCAAGCTGCTCAGCGACAACGGCACCATGACGCAGGGCGCGCTGGCGGAGGAAATGCACGTCACGCCGGCAACCGTCAGCGGCACGGTGCGCCGCATGGAGCG
This sequence comes from uncultured Eubacteriales bacterium, assembly GCA_944353735.1. Classification (GTDB taxonomy): domain Bacteria; phylum Bacillota; class Clostridia; order Christensenellales; family Aristaeellaceae; genus Faecivicinus. The sequence continues at coordinate 3,982 of CALVPU010000089.1, forward strand.
CAGCGGGCTGGTTTGCCGCGCGCCCGCCGAGATGGATGGACGCATCGTCTACGTGCGCCTGACCGACAAGGGCGCGACGCGCTGCCAGGAAGCGACGGATGCAATGGAGTTGCCTTACGATGAGATGTTCGCCGGCTTCTCCGCCGACGAGTGCCGGCTGGCGCGCGATTTCGTGCGCAGGATGGCGGAAAACCTGTCGCGGGAAGCGGAGGAACAGGACGAATGAAAATCGGCGAGATCGAACTGCCCGCGGGCGCGGGACTGGCGCCGATGGCGGGCGTGACCGACGCGGCGATGCGCCTGCTCTGCTTCGAGCAGGGCGCGGCGTGGGCGGTCAGCGAGATGCTCTCCGCCAAGGGCTGGATTTACTCGCGCGGCAAAAACCGCAATGCCGTCGAGCTGCTTTCGCGCCTGCCGGGCGAGGGCGTCGGCGGGCTGCAGTTGTTCGGGCGCGAGCCGGAATACGTCGCCCGCGCGGCGGCGGAACTGGAATCGCGCGGCTTTGCCTTCATCGACCTGAATTTCGGCTGTCCCGCGCCGAAAATCACCGGCAACGGCGAAGGCAGCGCCATGATGCGCGAGCCGGCGCAGATCGCGCGCGTGGTCGCCGCGGCAGTCGCCGCCACGCGCCTGCCGGTAACGGTCAAGATCCGCGCCGGCTGGGACGAAGCGAGCGTCAACGCGCCGGAGGTCGCCGAGCTGTGCGAGCGCGCCGGCGCGAAGGCGGTCGCCGTGCACGCGCGGACGCGCGCGCAACAGTACGCCGGTCATGCCGACTGGCGGATCATCCGCGCCGTCAAGGCGCGCGTGTCCATCCCCGTGCTCGGCAACGGCGACGTGCGCTCCGGCGCGGACGCCCTGCGCATGATCGAGGAGACCGGCTGCGACGGCGTGATCGTCGGGCGCGCCGCCCAGGGCAACCCCTGGATTTTCGGCGAGATCCGCGCGGCGATGCTCGGTCAGTCATGGCGTCCGCCGGCGCCGGTCGAGCGCGTGGAGACGGCGCTGCGCCACTTTGAACTGGAATCCGCGCTGCACGGCGAGAAGCGCGGCCTGCTGGAAATGCGCAAGCACATCGCCTGGTATGTCGCCGGGCTGCCCGGCGCATCGCGCTTTCGCCAGTCGCTCAACGCCCTGACCGAGCCGGACGCCGTCCGCGACGCCCTGCGCGCCTTCGGCAGCGCGTGCATGGCGGACGCCTGAGCGCGGCAGGTTGGAACCGGCGCGCCTGCGCCAATCGGAAAGGAGATCGGAGCCATGACCACAAGGCGCTATGAAAAACTCGTCCGCGACCGCATCCCGGAAATCATCGCGGGCAACGGACAGCGCTGTGTCTGCGAAACGCTGTCGGATGCGCGCTACCTTGAGATGCTCGACGCCAAGCTCGACGAGGAGCTGGCGGATCTGCTCGAGGTCATCCGCGCTGTGGCGCAGGCGCGGGGCAGCTCCATCAAAGCGGTCGAAGCGCTGCGCGCGGCGAAGGCGGAAGCGCGCGGCGGCTTTGCCGGGAAGATCTTCCTGCACGAGGTTTCCGATCCGGACTGAAGGGCGCGCCGGCTGCCGTCTCAGAGGCCACCGGCAGCTCCGCATTCGCGTTCCGGAACAGGCAAAGTGTGGCGCGCGTCACAGCACACACAGCACTGTCGTCAGACGCCCTCCGCATGTCGTCGGATTTGATTTTACTGGCTGTCCTGTGCACCTTGTTTGACAGTCTCACGGCATGGTCAGAGCCATGCCGTTTTTTTTGCGAAAGGCGCTATTGCTTTTTGCCTCCCGACCGGTCGCGGGATGCTTTTTTTATCCCCGCGAGCACTTCTCCGCGTCGATGGCGAGCACGACCATCAGCGCCAGCACGGCATCGTTGGGATCGGCAACGTCGATGACATAGGTATCCGTCCAGTTGAGCAGCTGCTTGGAGATCGCCGCCACCTCGCGACCGCCCGCGTCGACGATGGCATAGTTCCATTCCATCCAGTCGCCCTGCACGGTCCAGCCGTTGCAGTCCAGCTCGAATTTCGGCTTAAACAGCGTCAGCTCGCGCCTGAGCGTGCCGACCACCTGATCGCCCAGAATGAACTCAAAGCGCGGCAGCAAGCTCAGCACCACCTCCTTGACCGTACCGATCGGTTCGCCGTCGGGCGTCATGATCTTCAGGCAATGGCCCCAGCTGAGCTGCCCCTTGACGACCAGCGCCGTTTCGCCCTGCTCGTCGTAGATGTCGTAGGAATCAAACCAGGAAAACATGCGCTGCTTGAACAGCAACCGCATCGCTCATCCCCTCCTTGTATCAAATCGGACCACAGGCGCAGCCGCCTGCGGTCCTGCCGGTTGCTCACGCCTTCGGCGTCAACAGCGCCTTTCCGCCCATGTAGGGGCGCAGCGGCTCGGGAACGCGAACGCTGCCGTCCGCCTGCAGGTTGTTCTCAAGGAACGCGATGAGCATGCGCGGCGGCGCAACGACGGTGTTGTTGAGGGTGTGCGCGAGGTACTTCTTGCCATCCTCGCCCTTGATGCGGATCGCCAGCCGACGCGCCTGCGCGTCGCCGAGATTCGAGCAGGAACCGACCTCGAAGTACTTCTTCTGGCGCGGCGACCACGCCTCGACGTCGCAGCTCTTGACCTTCAGGTCCGCGAGGTCGCCGGAGCAGCACTCAAGCGTGCGCACCGGGATATCCAGCGAGCGGAAGAAGTCGACCGTGTTCTGCCAGAGGCGGTTGTACCACATCATCGAGTCCTCGGGCTTGCAGACGACGATCATCTCCTGCTTCTCAAACTGATGGATGCGGTACACGCCGCGCTCCTCGATGCCGTGCGCGCCGACCTCTTTGCGGAAGCACGGCGAATAGCTCGTCAGCGTCTGCGGCAGGTCTTTCTCGTCGAGGATCGTATCGATGAACTTGCCGATCATCGAGTGCTCGGAGGTGCCGATGAGGTAGAGGTCCTCGCCCTCGATCTTGTACATCATGTTCTCCATTTCAGAGAAGGACATGACGCCGTTGACGACGTTCGAGCGGATCATGAACGGCGGGATGTAGTAGGTGAAACCGCGGTCGATCATGAAATCGCGCGCGTAGGAGAGGATCGACGAGTGCAGCCGCGCGATGTCGCCCTTGAGATAATAGAAACCGTTGCCGCTGGTGCGGCGTGCGGCGTCGAGGTCGATGCCGTCGAAGCGCTCCATGATGTCCACGTGATAGGGAATCTCAAAGTCCGGCACGACCGGCTCGCCAAAGCGCTCGATCTCCACGTTTTCGCTGTCGTCCTTGCCGATCGGGACCGACTCGTCGATGATGTT
>CALVPU010000090.1 GCA_944353735.1 uncultured Eubacteriales bacterium
GCTCTTCACGCCGGACGCCGCGACCCTCGGCGAGGGCGTGCGCGACCTCGACATCATCCGCTTCGCCTATCCCGTCTTCGGCGGCGCGGCGAGCCTGATGGGCACGATGCGCGTGGCGGAATCGGTGCGCAGTTCGCTGGGCGTGTCGGTGGTGTCGCTGGTGCTGAACTGCGCGATCAACTACGTGCTCATCTACGGTCATTTCGGCGCGCCGGAGATGGGCGTGCGCGGCGCGGCGATCGGAACGCTGACCGCCCGCGTGGTGGAGTGCGCCATCTTCATCGTCTACGTGTTCCGCCATGACCGGCGCGTCCGGCTGCGCCCGCGCGATCTGCTGCACGTGGACCGCGCCATGTTCGGCGACTTCCTGCGCGTCGCCGCGCCGGTCATCCTCACGCAGGCGCTGTGGGGACTGTCCAACGCCCTGCAGACGGTGATCCTCGGGCACATGAGCGACATCGCCATCGCCGCGCAGTCGATCTCGTCGACCCTCTTCCAGCTGCTCAAGGTCGCGTCGGTCGGAGCCGCTTCCGCCGCGTCGATCATCATCGGCAAGACCATCGGCGAAGGCCGCTGCATGGCGCGCATCCGCGAATACTCGCGCACGCTGCAGGTGCTGTTCGTCGGCATCGGGCTGGTGCTCGGCACGGCGCTGTTCCTCATCCGCATCCCCATGCTGCGCGTGTACAACATCGCCGCGGAGACGCGCGCGCTCGCCAACGCCTACATGATCATCCAGAGCATCGTGCTGGTGACGATGTCCTATCAAATGCCAGTCAACGGCGGCATCATCCGCGGCGGCGGCGACACGAAGTTCATCATGGTGGTCGACCTCGTCAGCATCTGGGGCATCGTGCTGCCACTGTCGTACCTGGCGGCGTTTGTCTGGAACCTCTCTCCGGTGATCGTCATCATCCTGCTCAACTCGGATCAGGTGTTCAAGTGCGTGCCGGCATTTTTGCGCGTCAACAGCTACAAGTGGGTGCGCCATCTCACGCGCCCGCAGGCAGACGCCGCCAAGTGACGGCGCGCTCGCGCAGCGCGCGGACAGACGCCAAAGAAAACTGGCTCCCATTCTCGGGAAGCCAGTTTTTTTATCTCTCAGAACTCAATTCCGCGGCGCGCCATCACGCCGGCGTCGTAGGGATGCCTGTGCTTGACCATCTCGGTGGCATAGTCGGCGCGCGCCAAGAGGTCTTCAGACGCCCAACGCCCCGTGAGCACAACCTCGGCATGCGCCAGCCACCGTTCTATGCAGGCGACCGCCTGTGCGCTGTCGAGATAGCCGAATCGTTCCGCCACGAGAAACTCGTCGAGCACGATCAGGTCGGGCGCGACCGCCTCGACCGCCTCGCAGACGCGCGCAAAGTTGCGCCGCTGGCGCTGGCGCTCCTCCTCCCGCTCCGCGTCGCTCATGCCCATCGTCAGGCCCGCAACCGGTTCGCCCAGCACGACGCGCACGTTGTCCAGCTTCGCCAGCGCATTCAGCTCGCCGGTCGTGTTCGTCTTGAGAAACTGGCTGACGAGCACACTGCGCCCCTGACCCGCCGCGCGCAGCGCCAGCCCCATGGCGGCGGTCGTCTTGCCCTTGCCCTCGCCGAAGTACAGGTGCAGCGCATGTCCGTTGACCATATCGTCCATTCCTCCCATCGCTTCGCGCCGCCGGCGGCGCGTCCGCAGATCACTATACCACAGACGCGCCGGAAAATCAAGCCAAACCGTCCCCCGCCTGCAAATGCCCCGCGCAGGATGCCTTCCGCCAGTCCGGGGCGCTGCCGCCTGCGGATTGCACCCTACGCGTTTGGCGCGAGCACTTCGTCGTACCAGCACAGCGCAGCGCGCGAATAGGCGATCGAGCGGTCGCGATAATCGGCGAAGAACGCCTGCAAATCCGGTTCAGCGCACGCCTTGAACGCCGCCCACGCGCTCCACATCAGCGCCACGCAGGCACAGTAGGCGAACAGTCGCCCGGCCTCTCCCCGTGACGGCGCGCGCTCCAGATATTCCTCGAGCAGAGCCCGGCACGCTTCGCGGGAGAAACCGGCGTCATGGCAGAAGTCGGCGAGGTCGCCATACGGGCTGCCCATCGAGGCAAATTCCAGATCGATCAGCATGGCGCTGCCGTCGCCGCGGATGAGCACGTTCGCCGGCAGAAAGTCCGCGTGAACGGGACAGCGCGCGCCGCAGGCGAATTCGCCGCGCAGCGCCGAGATTCGCGCCATCGCCGCGGCAAATCCCGCGCGCCGCGTCAGAAGCGCACCCGCGCGGTCGGCGGCGCGCGCATAGCGGCGCAGGCGCGCGAGCGGGTCGTCCACGCCCATCAAGCGCGCGCCCGACGCATGCAGCCTGCGCGCCAGCGCCATCGCCGCACGGCGGTCCGATGCGCTGCGCGGATCGCACGTGCGGCTGCCTGGATAAAACACCGTCGCCTTCGCGCCCGTGCGCGCGTCATATCCGACCAATTCATCCGTCAGCGCCCGCCCCGCAAGCTGCTCATAGGCATGCTTTTCCTGGGCGCGGTTGCAGAACAGTTCCGTTCCCGCGCCGGGAATGCGGCAGAGATAACTTCCCTGCGCCGTGCGCACGATCCACGTGGCGTTGTTCATGCCGCAATGCGGATTGCGCTCCAAGGACAACACCTCGCCGGGCACGCCGAGCCGCCGGCAAACCGCCGCCACGCGCTCCCGTTCCGTCATGACCGCCACCTCCTCGCAACCGGGCGCATTATAGCATATCGCCGCGAAAAAATCAAGCGCGCCAAAAAGGGCGGAAGGGACCGCTTGCTCAGGGCGGTCCCTTCCTTTTGAAAAGGGGGTAACGAGAAATAGATGAAGGAGACTCTTATCGGTTGCTCAAGCCGATGATTGTATTATAGCGGCGATATGTGGCGCAACGGTGTCCGTTCCGTGAATAATTTCGGGAAATTTCACGGCGCCGCTCCACGCCAAAAAGGCGGAAGGGACCGTCGCTTCAGGCGGTCCCTTCCTTTTTGAAAAGGGGTAATGGGAAATAGATGAAGGAGACTTTTTATCGGTTGCTCAAGCCGATGATGATATTATAGGCGGATGGGATGAACTGCGTATGTCCAAACTGTGAACAAATGCGTCGGTTTTCGAGGCGGTCAGTTCATCATTGCGGAGATCTCCGCATCGCTGAGCGACGGATGGAGCGCGCGGTTGATTCCGGAGGCGATGACTGCGGAAGCGTCCTCGACGATGGCGTCGAT
>CALVPU010000091.1 GCA_944353735.1 uncultured Eubacteriales bacterium
TATCTGAAAGTATACAGGCAAATGTGATATGATACAAGAGCCAAGCGGCTGTTGCGGCGACTTTTTTTCAACGGCCCGGGCGCAAGGCAAGGCGGCTTTGAATGCGACCGACTCAGCGGGAAGGACAGGAGCGATTCACCGATGTGGAACCAAATCAAATGGCTCTGGGACAACATGGACGCCCGCCTGCACAGGGGGCACATCCTGGCGCTGGTCATCAGCGTGGTCACCAGCGCGCTTTTGCTGGTCAACCCCGCGCTGACGAAGCGGCTGGTGGACGACGTGCTGATGGCACAGAACCCCGAGCCGCTGCTGGGCATCCTGGCGGTCATGCTCGTGGTCAAGCTCGGGCGCGAGGGCGCGCGCTACTTCATGATCGTCACGCTGGAAAAGAACTCGCAGAACGTGGTCTACAACCTGCGCATGAAGCTGTTTACCAAGCTTCAGTACAACGACGTCCGCTTCTTTGACCGGCACCGCGCCGGCGACCTGATGACGCGCCTGTCCGCCGATCTGGACTGGTGCCGTCACTTCGTCGGCTATATCGACTACCGCGTCATCGACAGCCTGTGCATCTTCCTGTTCACATGCGTCTACCTGCTGTGCGTGAACTGGCAGCTGACGCTGATGCTGGTGGTGGTCACGCCGGTGCTGATGGCGATCACCAAGCTCTACTCCAGCCGCGTGCGCCCGCGCTTCGTCGCCATGCGCGACCGGCTCGCCGAGATGAACACCGCCGCGCAGGAGAACATCGCCGGCAACCGCGTGGTCAAGGCGTTGGCGCGCGAGGACTACGAAAAGGAGCGGTTCGACGAGCGCAATCAGGCGTTCATGCGCAGCAACCTGCGCATCAACGAGCTGTGGCTGAAGTTCTATCCGTTCATCGAACTGCTGGCGAACGCCATGATGCTCATCACCGTGTTCGTCGGCGGCCTGTTCATCATCAACGGGCAGATGACGCCGGGCGATCTGGCGGTGTTCACCGGGCTGAGCTGGGCGCTGTCCAACCCGATGCGCGAGCTGGGCAACCTGCTCAACGACCTGCAGCGCTTCTCCACCTCCGCGGCGAAGGTGCAGGAACTGTACTACGTCCGCCGCCAGATCGTCGACGCGCCCGACGCCGCCGACCACGACCGCGTGATGGGCAGGATCGAGTTCCGCCACGTCGGCTTCCGCTTTGACAACAAGCAGGTGCTCGACGACGTGAGCTTCACCGTCGAGCCCGGGCAGACCGTGGCGGTCATGGGCCCGACGGGCAGCGGCAAGACGACGCTGATCAACCTGCTGTTCCGCTTCTATGACGTCACTTCCGGCGAGATCCTCGTCGACGACTGCGACGTGCGCAAGTGGAAGCTCAAGCAGCTGCGCGGCGGCATCGGCACCGCGACGCAGGAAGTGTTCCTCTTTTCGGACACGGTCGAGGGCAACGTCGCCTTCGGCGATCCGGACATGGCAATGGACGACGTGCGCGACTTCTCCCGCCGCGCCGCGGCGGCGGAGTTCATCGGCAGGCTCTCCGACGGCTACGACACGATTATCGGCGAGCGCGGCGTGGGGCTCTCCGGCGGACAGCGCCAGCGCATCGCCCTCGCCCGCGCCCTCGCCGTGCGCCCCGGCATCCTCGTGATGGACGACACCACTTCCGCCGTCGACAGCGAGACCGAGGCGTACATCCAGCAGCAGCTGCGCGAGCTGCCCTTTCCCTGCACCAAGTTCATCATCGCGCAGCGCGTATCCTCGATGATCGACGCCGACCTGATCCTCGTGCTCAAGGACGGTCGCATCGCCGAGCGCGGCACCCACGAGGAGCTGGTGCGGCTGCACGGCTACTACTACCAGACCTACGCTTTGCAGAACGGGCTTGTCGAGGAGGTGGGCTAGCATGGCGCGCAATACCTTTGAAGTCGACGAAAAGCTGGAATCCCCCTTTCAATGGAAGCACATGAAGCGCGCCGGCGTGTACATCGGCCGCCACAAGGGCAAGATGATCCTCTCGCTGGCGCTGAGCGCGCTGGCGACGGTCGCCACGCTGTTCATTCCCAAGATCACCGAGTGGGTGCTCGACGACGCCGTGCCGAACAAGGACGTGGCGATGATCGGACGCATGGCGGCGATCTTCGTGGGCATCATCCTGCTGAGCATCGTGTTCACCACGATCCGCTCGCGCCTGATGGCGCACGTCAGTCAGGAGATCATCTACGACATCCGCAAGGACCTGTTTGCCCACCTGCAGAAGCTGCCGTTCAGCTATTACGACAGCCGCCCGGCGGGCAAGATCCTCGTGCGCGTCATCAACTATGTCAACTCCGTGTCCGACATCCTCTCCAACGGCATCATCAACATGATTCTGGAGATCATGAGTCTGGTATTCATCGTGATCTTCATGTACTCCACCGACGCGCTGCTGGCGACGATCATTCTGGGCGGACTGCCGTTTTTTCTGGCGGTGGTGCTGCTGCTCAAGCCTCGCCAGCGCCGCGCATGGCAGAACCAGAGCAACAAGAACAGCAACTACAACGCCTACCTCGCCGAATCCATCGACGGCGTGCGCGTCAGTCAGCTGTTCAACCGCCAGGAGGTCAACATCGGCATCATGCGCCGGCTGGCGGATGCGTGCCGCGCGGCGTGGATGAAGGCGGTCTACATCAGCAACGGCGTATGGCTGTCGAGCGAGATCCTCACGCAGGTCGTCCTGACGGTGCTCTACATCGCCGGCGTCTACTGGATGGGCGGCGCGATGGTCAGCTTTGGCGTGATCCTCGCCATGGGGCAGTACGTCAGCCGCTTCTGGCAGCCGATCACGAACCTCGCCAACATCTACAACTCCTTCATCAACAACATCGCCTATCTGGAGCGCATCTTCGAGACCATGGACGAGCCGGTCGAGGTCGACGACGTGCCCGGCGCCGGAGACCTGCCGCCCATCACCGGCGAGGTCGACTTCGAGGACGTCACCTTCGCCTACGAGGAGGGCATCAACGTGCTCGAACACGTCGACCTGCACGTGCGCGCCGGTGAGAGCATCGCGCTGGTCGGCCCCACCGGCGCCGGCAAGAGCACGGTCATCAACCTGCTGTGCCGCTTTTACAACCTCAGCGGCGGGCGCATCCTGCTGCACGCCATGGACGGCGCCGCCTACGACATCCACGAGGTCACCCTGCACAGCCTGCGCAGCCAGCTGGGCATCATGCTGCAGGACAGCTTCATCTTCAGCGGCACGCTGATGGACAACATCCGCTACGGTCGCCTCGACGCCACCGACGCCGAGGTGCGCGAGGCCGCCCGCCGCGTGCGCGCCGACGACTTCATCCGCACCATGCACGATGGCTACGACACCACCGTCAACGAGCGCGGCGGCAACCTCTCGCAGGGTCAGAAGCAGCTCGTCGCGCTGGCGCGCACGCTGCTGAGCGATCCCGCCATCCTCATCCTCGACGAAGCGACCTCCTGCATCGACACCCAGACCGAAAAGCTCCTGCAGGAGGGCATTCAGGAACTGCTCAAGGGGCGCACCAGCTTCATCATCGCCCACCGCCTGAGCACGATCAAGAATTGTGACCGCATCCTCTACATCGGCAACAAGGGCATCCTCGAATCCGGCAGCCACGACGAGCTGATGGCGAAGCGCGGCCTGTACTACCAGCTCTACACCACCCAGTCGCAGAGCGCCGGCGGACCGGTGGAATAGGCCCCGCGCATGCGCCGAAAATGGTCTGACCGCTCGCTCTGCACGCTCTTGGGACAAATCACGCTCCCCCCTCCCGCAGGAAGGGGGAGCGCTTTTGTGCCGCCGCAGAGGTTTTCAAAATCGCATCCTTCTATTTGGGGGCTTTGTGGATCTTGCGAAAGCGGAGAAAAGATGATATAATATAAAATGTTGAAGTTTATGCACCGGAGGGATGGCGATGCGGGAAGTCCGCGTGCTGGAGATCATCACCACGCCCATGGGGCGCGACGGGCTGACGCTCGCGCCGCTCAGGCTGGCGAGCCGGATGACGCGCGCGCGCTGTGACTTTGTCGCCAGCGCCGTCGCCGACGAGGGTGTGCGCGCCATGGTCAGCGATGCCGGCGGCACGCTCTACGCCGCGCCCAGCCGCCTGCGCAGTCCGCTGCGCTACGTCCGCTTTCTTGCGCGGCTGATTCACGAAAACGGCTACGCGATCGTCCACGCCCACGGCAATTCCTGTACGCTGGCGATCGACCTGTTCGCCGCATGGATCGGCGGCGCGCGCGTGCGCATCGCCCACAGCCATAATTCCCAATGCCGTTACCGGTTGCTGCACCGCCTGCTGCGCCCGGCGTTCGATGCGCTGTACACCCACGCCATGGCGTGCAGCGGCGAAGCGGGGCGCTGGCTGTTCCGCCGCCGTCCCTTCGAGGTCGTGCGCAATCCCGTCGATGCGCGGGCGTTCGCCTTCGATCCCGCCGTCCGCGCCGCTGCGCGCGCCGAACTGGGGCTGGACGGGGAGATGACCTTCGGCTGCGTGGCGGGCTTCGTTCCCGCCAAGAACCACCGCTTTTTGCTCGAGGCATTTGCCCTCGCGCTGCGCGAGCGCCCCGATATGCGCCTGATTCTGGTGGGCGACGGCGCGCTGCGTTCCGAGGCGGAAGCGCTGACGAAGTCGCTGGGCGTCGCCGGCAGCGTGCGCTTCACCGGCGCGCGCGCCGACGTGCCACGCCTCCTTCAGGCCATGGACGCCATGCTGTTGCCCTCCCGCTTCGAGGGCTTCCCGCTGGTCGCGCTGGAATGGCAGTGCGCGGGGCTTCCCGTGTGGCTTTCCGACGCCGTTACCCGCGACTGCGCACTGACC
>CALVPU010000092.1 GCA_944353735.1 uncultured Eubacteriales bacterium
GGCGGCAGACGACGCGCTGGACGCGCTGGACGCGCGTCCGCTCGCTTCGGGCACCATGGATGTGGTGCTCGCGCCCTTCCCCGCCGCAAGCCTGCTGTGCACGTTCTGCAGCGTGTTCTCCGCCGACGCGGCACAAAAGGGCATGTCGCTGCTGGCGCACAGGGAAGGGAGCGAGATCGCCGCGCCCTGCGTGACGCTGGTCGACGACCCGCACATGGACGGCAGCCCGTCCTCGTCGTCGTTCGACGGCGAAGGCGTGCCCACGCGCGTCAAGCGCGTAATCGACGGCGGCAAGCTCGTCACGCTGCTGCACAACCTCAAGACCGCCCGCAAACAGGGCGTCGAGACCACGGCCAACGCCGCCCGCAGCTACAGCTCGACGATGAGCGTGGCGCCGACGAACTTCTACATCGCGCCCTCGGCGCAATCGCAGGACGAGCTGCTCGCGCGCATGGGCGAGGGCGTGCTGATCACGGAGATCGCTGGCCTGCACGCCGGCGCCAACGCCATCAGCGGCGACTTTTCGCTCAGTGCCAAGGGCTTCCGCGTCCACCTCGGCAAGCGTGCCGAGGCGGTCAATCAGATCACCGTCGCCGGCAACTTCTTCACCCTGCTGCGCGACATCGCCGCCGTCGGCAGCGACCTCAAGTTCGGCGTGCCGGCGGGAAGCCGCTTCGGCAGCCCGTCGCTGTGGATCCGCGCGCTCGCCATCGCCGGAACGTGAGCGCCGCGCCCAAACCGGCCTCGTGGTCCCCCACGACAGCAAAGCGCCCCGCCCCTCCATCCGGAGGAACGGGGCGCTTTCATCTGCAAACAGGCCAACCCTTTGTGAAGAGCGTGGACCGCCTGCGCGGCGGACGTCACTTCGCCAGCGCTTCCTGCGCCAGCGCCACACGGCGAAGGGTTTCATCCTTGCCCAGCAGGTAGGCGATCTCAAACGCGCCACCCGGCGTGGACATCTTGCCCGAAATGGCGATTCGCAGCGGCCAGAGCACCTGAGCGTTCTTCATGCCGCTGTCGGGGATGACCGCCATCACGCGGTCGTGCAGCTCCGCCTCGGTCCAATCGTCCACGGATTCCAGCACGGGGCGCACCAGTTCGAGCGCCCGGACGGACGACTCCAGCGTGCTCTTCTGCTTCTTGTTGACGTACAGCTCCGTGTCGAAGGCGGGCAGCTCGGCGAGGAACGCCACCATCTCCGGCAGCTGGCTGAACACCTCGGTGCGGCTCTGCAGCAGTTCGCCCAGCCGCTTGTAGTCGAACTTCGCCGGGTCGAGCGCACGGTTCAGCCACGGCGTGGCGCGCTCGAGGTACTCCTCCGGCGTGAGCTTGCGGATGTACTCGGCGTTGAACCAGTTGAGCTTGACCGTGTCGAAGATCGACGGCGACTTGCTCAGTCCTTCGAGATCGAACACCTGCTCCAGCTCCTTGAGCGTGTAGAACTCGCGCTCGCCGCGCGGGCTCCAGCCCAGCAGCGCCAGATAGTTGATGATCGCCTCGGTGAGATAGCCCTCGTTGAGCAGGTCCTCGAACGACGGGTCGCCCTTGCGCTTGGAGAGCTTGCGCTGGGCGTTCGCCATCACCGGCGTCAGGTGCACGTACTTCGGCGGTTCCCAGCCGAACGCCTCGTACAGCAGATTGTACTTCGGCGCGCTGGAGAGATACTCGTTGCCGCGCATGACGTGGGTAATGCCCATCAGGTGGTCGTCGATGACGTTGGCGAAGTTGTAGGTCGGCAGGCCGTCCGCCTTGATCAGCACGCTGTCGTCGAGCGTGTCGCAGTCGACCTCGACGTGACCATAGATCACGTCGTCGAAGCCCGCCTTGCCCTCGGTGGGCACGTTCTGCCGAATGACGTACGGCTCGCCGGCGTCGAGGCGGCGCTGCACTTCCTCCTTCGGCATGTGCAGGCAGTGCTTGTCGTACTTGAAGGTTTCGCCCCTGCGCTCGGCCTCGGCGCGCGCCTCGTCCAGCCGCTCCTTGGTGCAGAAGCAGTAGTAGGCGTGACCGGATTCGACCAGCTTCTTCGCCCACGGCAGATAGAGATCCCGGCGCTCGGACTGCACATAGGGACCGCACGGCCCGCCGACGTCCGGACCCTCGTCATGCGTCAGTCCCGCGGTGGCGAGCGACTTGTAGATCAGCTCGACCGCGCCGGGGACTTCGCGCTCCTGATCGGTATCTTCGATGCGCAGGATGAACTTGCCGCCGTTGCGGCGCGCGAACAGGTAAGTATACAGCGCCGTGCGCAGGTTGCCCAAATGCATATAGCCCGTCGGGCTGGGGGCGAAGCGTGTGCGAACTTCCATGTGCGAAATAACTCCTTTAGCGAAAATTGGGAAAACGGGCGGCTCAGGCCTCGACATCGAACGAGAACACGGTGGTGAAGTCGTACTTCTCGCCCGCGCGCAGCACGCTGTCGGGGAAGTTCGGATGGTGGATCGAGTCGGGCGCGTACTGCGTCTCGAGGCAGAAGCCCTCGCGCGGCTCGTACTTGCGTCCGCAGGTGCCGGGATTGATGCCCTTGAGCATGTTGGCGGTGTAGAACTGCACGGCGGGCATATCGGTGAACACGTCCATCGTGCGGCCCGACTCCGGCGCGCGCACGCTCACGGCAAAGCGCAGCCCCGCCTCGGGATCGTTGATGTTGAAGTTGTGGTCGTAGCCCTTGCCGAAAGTGAGCTGCTCGTCGCCCGCCACCTTGGCGAAACCGTCGCCGATGCGGGTCGGCTCGCGCAGGTCAAAGGGCGTGCCCGTCACGTCGCGCTGCTCGCCGGTGGGGATGGAGAACTCGTCCACGACGGTGAACGTGTCGCAGTTGAACTCGAACACGTGGTCGTCGATGGGACCGGAGCCCTCGCCCTCGAGGTTGAAGTAGGTGTGGTTGGTCAGGCTGCAGAGCGTGTCCTTGTTCGAGACCGCCTCGTAGCGGATCATCAGCTGGTTGTCGTCGGTGAAGGTATAGGTGACCATGACCTGCAGCGTGCCGGGATAGCCTTCCTCGCCGTCGGGACTCGTGTACTTGAGGATCAGGTGGTCCTCACAGATGCCCTCCACCGGCGTGACATCCCAGAACTTGCGGTCGAAGCCGACGGCGCCGCCGTGCAGGTGCGTGCGGTCCGCCTCGTTCTTCGCCAGCGCGTACTTTTCGCCGTTCAGCTCAAATTCGCCGCCGGCAATGCGGTTGCCGACGCGACCGATCAGCGCGCCGAGATAGCCGTTGAGCGGCGTGTAGCCCTCGACGGAAGGATAGCCGAGCACCACGTTGCCCAGCTTGCCAGCGCGGTCGGGCACGTTGATCGCGTGGATGATGCCGCCGAAGTTGCTGATTTCAACCGACGCGCCGGATGCGTTGGTCATCACGTACAGGTCCGCAGGCGCGCCGTTCGGCGCCGTGCCAAATGCCTTTTTGGTAATGCTCATCTCCGGGATTCCCCTTTCTTCATTCGCCAGAATCGACCCCGGCGGCGCAGCGCCGGTCAGTTCTATTGTACACCACAATGCCGTCCGGTTCAAGCCCCGCGACGCGGCGATTTCGCGCGCGCCGGTTCCCGTCTTCCGAAACCTCCGCTTCCCCGCAGGCAGGATTTCCCTTCCCGAAAGAAGCGGCAGACCCAAGCGCCTCACGCCTTTCGTTCAGGCGCTCCGGCGGAAACGCCGTCTCCGCGCGCGTCCCCGGACAGGATCGCATAGAGGTCGACGTCCACATATCTGCCCTTGTTGCGGAGCTTTTGGCGGAGCGTGCCCTCATAGCGCATGCCGCACTTGCGCATGACGGCGCCGGAAGCGGGATTGTCCACCTCGTGGATCGCCTCGACGCGGTTAAGGCGCAGGACGCCGAAGGAATACTCGAGCACGCAGCGCAGCGCCTCGGTCATGATGCCCTTGCCCCACATCTCCCGGGCAAGGGAATAGCCCACCTCGGCGCAGGCGTGCTCGCTGTGAATCCACATATAGCCGATCGTACCCACGATCGTGCCCGTCTGCTTCCACTCGATGCCCCAGCTCGCGGGCTCGCCGGAGCGATAGCGGCGGAGCATGCTGCGGATGTACGCCCGCGCCTCGCCGACGCTGCGCTGCGCGCTCCAGAGCACGTGGCGCGCGACCTCCGGATCGCGGCAATAGGCAAACACGTCGCGCGCGTCGCGCATGGTCAGCCTTCGCAGCCGAAGCCGCTTCGTCTCCAGCACGGGCATGTCGCCGTGCGGATCGCGACCGATCATCTCCGCGCCCCCTTCAGCGCCCGAGCAGGGGCTTCGCCAGCGCCAGCGCGCAGACGGTCTTGGCGTCGTTGATCTCATTGCGCGCGACCATCGCCAGCGCCTCGTCGAAGGGCAGCTTGACCACGTTGAGGAACTCGTCCTCGTCCGGCGCGCTCTCTCCGCGCGTCAGTCCCTGCGCCAGATAGATGCCGATGCATTCGTCGCAGAAGCCCACCGTGGTCAGCAGGTCGTTCAGGTGCGTCCAGCGCGCCGCCGTCAAACCCGTTTCCTCGCGCAGCTCGCGCTTTGCCGCAGCCAGCCGGTCCTCGCCCTTGAAGTCCAGCTTGCCCGCGGGAATCTCCATCAGCACGCGCTCCACCGGCGCGCGGTACTGGCGCACGAGATAGACGTCGCCCGCATCGTCCACCGGCAGGACCGCCGCCGCGCCGATGTGCCGCGCCACCTCGCGCTTCGCCAGCTGCCCGTTGGGCAGGCGGTTGGTCACATGGTCAATGTGCAGGATCAGTCCATCGAACACATGTTCGCTCGATACGGTTTGCTCCATAATTCGGGAATCGTCAAACTGCCGCATGTGCGATCACCTCAAGTCTTTCGGGAAAATCCCCGTATTTTTCGGAAGAATTCGCCCCGGAGGCGGAAAAATCCTGCCTGCAAAGTGCAAAAAGGCGCGCCCGCGGTCAGGGGCGCTTCTCGCCACCGGCGGCGCCCTCGCGAACGCCGTCGCGGCGAACGACGCTGAGCACCGTGCCCAGCAGGCAGCGCAGGTCGAAGGCGAAGCCCATGCGGCGCACGTATTCGCCGTCCAGCCGCGCCTTGACGTCGATGGGCAGCTCGTCGCGACCGTTGATCTGCGCCCAGCCGGTCAGCCCGGGACGTACGTCGTTGGCGCCGACCGCCTCGCGCGCGGCGATGAGGTCGTACTGGTTCCACAGCGCCGGGCGCGGGCCGACGAATGACATCTCACCGCGCAGGATGTTGACCAGCTGCGGCAGCTCGTCGAGGCTCGAAGCGCGCAGAAAGCGCCCCAGCGGCGTGATGAAGCTCTGGGCGTCCCTGAGCAGGTGGGTCGGCGCATCCTTGGGCGCGTCGGTGCGCATCGTGCGGAACTTGTAGATCACGAAGTGCGTGCGGTGGATGCCCACGCGCTTTTGCCGGAACAGCGCAGGTCCCGGCGAGGTTGCGCGCACGGCGAGGGCAATCGCCAGCAGAAGCGGCGACAGCACCGCCAGCGCGATCAGCGACGCCAGAAAGTCCAGCGCGCGCTTGACGTGAACGTACATCTTCGATCTCCTCCGTATCGCGTCGGTCTTCTCTCTCGATCCTCCCCATTATACATGAATTCGCCGCCACGCGCAAGCCGTTCCCGCGCGCAAAAGCGCCGCGGCGCAGAGGCCGCATATCAGAATTTCATCAAGGCTCTGTCACAACAAATGGTTGATTTTTGACGAGAAATAGCGTATAATAATAGTAAGAAACAGTACCACCGAAGGAGGTAATTGGATATGCCTACTATCAAAGACGCATTAGATATTATCGGTA
>CALVPU010000093.1 GCA_944353735.1 uncultured Eubacteriales bacterium
GGCGACGGGCTGGGCGCTCAACGGCTTCAGCTATGAGACGACGCGCTGGAGCTACGCGCCGGCGCTGCTGGCGTCGATGATCGGCGGCAGGATGCTGCCGGAGCTGGCGCAGTTGACGCGCCGCGAGCGCGCCGCGCTGGGGGCGCTGGGGGCGCTGGCGCTGGCGTACCTGTTCGGCATTTCCTTCGGCACGCTGTCGGGCAGCCGCTGGACGGTGGCGGTGGCGTTCGCCTCCGTGGCGGCGACGATGGCGGTGCTGGCGATCGTGCCGCGCGCCCGCACGGCGCGCGCGCGGCGGACCTGCGCGGCGGCGATGGCGCTGGTGGTGCTGGCGAACGTCGCGGGTACCTATGCGCGCGCGTGGTCGAGCCGCGGCGCGGAGGAGATGCCCTTCGGCGAGAGCACAGCCCTTGCCGCCGCCTCGCCGTGGGCGAACCTGCCCGAAGCGGACGGCTTTGCCCGCACCGACGCCGACCTCTCCGCCACGGAGGAGATGATCAACGGCGCGGCGCTGGCGGGCGAGCCGGGCACGGCGGTGTACAACAGCATCATCTCCGCCTCGGCGCACGACATGATGCGCGACGTCGCCAGCGCCGGGCTGGTGCAGATCAACGCCATCGTCGGCCTCGACGGGCGCGCGGCGCTGGAGGCGGTCTGGTCGGTGGGGCGCTATGTGCTCGACCCGGCGCAGTCCAGCCGCGTGCCCTACGGATTTGTCTATGCCGGCGCGCTGGAAAACGGCGGCGCGCTGTACGAAAACGAGTACGCCCTGCCCATCGGCTACGCCATGACCGAGTCCATGACGCGCGCGGACTACGAGGCGCTGACGCCGCTGGAGAAGCAGTGGGCGCTGCTGCAGCGCGCCGTGCTCGACGAGCCTGCGGAAGGCGTCGGGCAGTCCGCGCCCGCGCTCAGCGCCTATGAGCTGGCGGACGTGGCGGTGCGCATGGAGAACATCGCCGTCGAGGACGGCGTGCTGCAGGTCGGCGAGGGCGCGCGCATATCGCTGTCGTTCGCGGCGCCGGCGGACTGCGAGCTGTACGTCGAGCTCGAGGGCTTTGCCTATCAGGACGGCGAGATCGACCTCGGCAACCGCGTCTACTTCGCTTCGGGCGGCGTCGAAACGGACATCGCCCTGATGCCGTCGGGCTTCGAGCTGGACCTGCTCGACCGCGGCGCGTATCTGGTCAACCTCGGCTATGCCGGCGCGCCGCGCGCCGCGGCGGAGATCACATTCGCCCGCCCGGGCGCGTACCGGCTGGAGGACATCCGCCTGTACGTCCAGCCGATGGCGGACTTCGCGGAGCTGGTTGGGGCGCTGCGCGCGCGCGGGCTCGAGAACGCGCAGGTCGCCGACGGCGCCGTGTCGGGCACGATCTCGCTCGACGAGCCGGCGGTGATGGTGTTCGCCATTCCCTATTCCGCGGGCTGGTCGGCGCGCGTGGACGGCGAAGCGGTGGAGACGACCGCCTCGGCGGGCGCGCTGCTGGCGGTGCCGCTGAGCGCGGGCGACCATCGCATCGAACTGACCTACCGCACGCCGGGGCTGCGCGCCGGCGTCGCGATTTCGCTCGGCGGGACGGCGGCGTTCGCCGCGGTCTGCGCCGTGCGCAGGAAACGAAAAGGAGCACAGCATGAGCGAAAAGCACGTCTCTGAAAAGCACGTCTCTGAAAACCACGACTCTGCCAAAGCCAATTCCTCGCGGGGCACGAAGGTGCAGCGCGCCGTGGCGGCGGTGCTGACGATCGCCTTCATCCCGCTGATATTCGCCTTCGGGCTCTACGGGGTGCTGTCCGATCCGTCGGAGCTGGTGGACGCGCTGCGCTACAGCCACGCGCGCAACTACCTCGCCTCGGACGAGGAGGGCAAGAAGTTCTTCCCCATGCTCAAGGCGCGCATCCTCTCGCTGGAGAACGCGCTGGGCGACACCGTGCCGCTGAGCGACGGTCTGAGCCACCTGAACGCCTCGTTCCAGTACGCGCTGGGCAAGCGCATGGTGGCGCAGGGCGAGCAGATGCTGCTGAGCCTGCAGGACGGTCAGATCTACAACATGACCACGCGCAAGACCCTCGCCCCGGAGGCGATGGAGATCGTCGGCTTCTACGAGCAGCTGGGCGGCAGCGCGCCGTTCCTGTTCGCCTACGTCAACCCGCAGTTCTACGACGGCGGCCCGCAGATGCCCGCCGGATACGACGTCATCGACACCGGCGACGAGCTGGCGGACGAGGTGCTGGGTATCGTGCGCGGCGCGGGCATCGAGGCGCTGGACAGCCGCACGTTCTTTGCCGGCTGCGGCTTTTCCGACAACGACTTAAACCTCAAGACCGACATGCACTGGACCACGCTCGCCGCGCTGCTGGCGACGCGCATCTACGCCGAGAAGATCGAGGAGATGACCGGCGTGGAGCTGGACCTCGGCAAGATCGACCTCGACCGCTTCGAGGAGATCGTCTATCCCGACCTGTTCCTCGGCGAGTACGCCCAGCAGCTGGGCGAGCGCAACGCCGGCCTGGACGACATCACATTCTACCTGCCCGAATACGACACGCAGTTCACGCGCCACTCCATCGAGTCCGACGGCACCGAGGAAAACGCCGCCGGCGACTTCAGCGAGGCGATCGTCAAGTGGGACGCGCTGGACACCGAACCGGACGGCACGAACATCCGCGGCTACGTCGGCTACGGGCTGGTCGAGGGACTGGAGGAGATCGTCAACGAGTCCGACGACTGCGCCGACCTGACGCTGCTCATCTTCCGCGATTCCTACACCGCGCCGGTCGGCAGCTTCCTGTCGCTGATGGTCAAGAACGTGGTCATGGTCGACATGCGCAAGACCGACCGCACGGCGATGGACTTCGTGGCGCAGTACGATCCCGACATGGTGATCGTCTCCCTCAGCCGCCAGATGCTCGAGGACCACGGCTACGACATGGGCTCGGGCTACGCCGAGTACCTCGAGGAATACGGCGAGGCGTGACCGCGCGGCGCAGCCGGGGAAATGGCGCTTCGGGCATTGACGGGGCGGGCGAACGGCGGCGCGCCGGGAAGGTCAGCGCGCCGAATGCGCACACCCGCCGACGGCTTTGAAAGCGCCGGAGCGGTTGTGCCTTGGAGAGCCTGAACCGCCGCAGCAGAGCGCCGACCGGCGCCCGTCCCGCGGCATGCGCCCCGCCCATGGCGCGAAAACCCGCCCCCGTCCTTGCGACGGGGGCGGGTTTGCATAGGTAGAGCAAACCGGCGGAAGCGATTGGCGCGAATGCGCGGGGGGACGGCGCCAAAGCGACGGAAACGATTGGTGCGAATGTGCGGGGGGACGGCGCCGAAGCGGTGCCGCGATCGGCGCGAATGCGCGGGGGAACGAACGCCGCCGGTCCGCGGCGGAAACGTTTCCTGCAAGTTCGGACGGCGGCGTTGGGCGCGCTTCCGGCATGCGCGCGGCGGCCTTGGAAAGGGGCGGCGCGCATCGGCGCTGAGCGCGCTTCCGAACCGCCGCGTTGGTCGGGATTCCGCTATGTGCGCGGCGGCCTTGGAAAGGGGCGGCGCGCACCGGCGCTGAGCGCAAAGCGAACCACGGCGTCGCGCATTGCCCCAGAGGAAAGCGCGGCGCTGTCGAAGCTTCTGAGCGCGTCCGTGCTGAGCGCGAATGCGCGGGGGAGGGATTGCGGCGCTGCCGGCGGTCTCAGGCGCGTTCGGAATCCGCGCTGGGCGCGAAGGCAAACAGCCCGAAGAAGGCGATGCCGCCGTCCGCGGCGTACGCCATGCCGCAGCGCTCGGCAAGCTTGCGCACGAACACGCAGTACGCCGACAGGCAGGAAAAGCGCCGTTCCGGGAATGGGCAGGGCGCATTGTCGAGGATCTTGCAGCGCGCGCACAGCGTGCAGTTGCTCGCGCCCGCCATCGTGCCCTCGATGCCCGCCGCGCGCATCTGGTCGATGGCGCGCAGCATGCCGCCGTTGTGCTCGCGCTTGGCGAGGCGGATGGCTTCCTGGTCCTGATAGTCGGCGATGGGCCACTCGCTGCGGAACACCAGCGCCCGCGGATAGCGCACGATGCGCGCGCGCATCTCCTCCGGCGTGCCGCAGTCCGGCGGACAGGAATAGTTCGCGCCGTACTTGCCGCAGAGATTTTCCGCACAAAAAGTCCGAAACCGAGGATCGAATTCGATTTCCCCGGTTTCGACGATGCCGGCCTCAAAGCCCTCGCGCCGTGCCAGCGCGAGCATTTCCGATTCTGTCATGGCATTTCCTCCCATCGTCATTCCGGTTCAGCGGTGAAAAAGGCGTGATAGGCGGGCATGGCGCCCGTGCGCACGGGATGCGGCTCCAGCGCGGCGATCACCGGCGGCTGCGCCCAGGCGATCCATGGATGCCGCTGCAGCGACTCGTTGACCAGCGCCAGCAGCATGCCCGGACAATGGGCAAGCTCGCCGGAGAGCGCCATGCGCCGGACGCCGAAGATGCGAAACAGTCCCAGCGCGGCGGCGGCGAGCACGGCGGCGACGCGCTGCAGCACCTGCGCCGCTTCGGGCTCGCCGGCGCTGTCGACCAGCGCTGCCCACGAGGAATAGGGCGTGCCGCGCAGCAGCGCGGGCACGCTGAGCCAGTCGTCGAGCGTCTGCCGCGAGCCGTTGCAGGAGACCGGCGCCTTTCCCAGCGACAGCGCCGAGCCGTGCGCGCCGCGCAGCGGTCGTTCGCCGATCATCACGCCGGCGTACACCGCGTCCGACACGTCCAACAGCGCAAAGTCGTCGCCCGCGCCGCCGAAATAGTGCTGCTCCAGCGTGCGCGCGTTCGTCTCGCGCTCGGCGCGCACGTCCAGCTGCGTCCGCTCCGCCAGCCGCAGGGCGAGCTGTTCCAGGGGTGGCGCATCGGGCGGTCGCGCGTTGGGCACGCACAGCCCCGCGCCCCGCGCCCGCATCGGCGGCTTCAGCGACGCGGCGAGCCGCGCGATCGCTTCCGCGACGCTTACGACAATCTCGTCCGCCGAGCGCCCCGCCACGAGCACCGAGCTCTCGCACAGCACGTCGCCGCGCAGGTTGATGGCGCCGACGTCGCAGCGCTCGCCGCTGAGCTTCACGCCAAAGAGCGCGCCCGCCGTGCCGATCACCGACAGCTGTGCGCTGCGCCGCCCAAACTGCCCGCGCGACGGCGGCGCGGTCTCGGAGACGATGCCGTCCACGATCAGCTGATCGACGATCTGCGCGACCGCCGCCCGCGTCAGCCCCGTGCTTTGCGCCAGCTCGCCGCGCGAAGTCGGCGACTTGCGGATGATATTCAGGATCAATTGCCGGTTGAAGCGGCGCATTCCCGCCGCATTGATGGCGCGCATCTCCTTTCCCTCCTCCAAAAGCGACCGTTGCACGTTGCTTTTTTTAATAATTTCGCCATTCTCGTCCAAAATTCCTGCCGGTTCATACCCTGTCGCGACAATTTTCCACAAAGCGCGCCAGCAGTGCGCCTTGCGCTGGGACTTGCCAGTTTCTTGCCACAGGGCGGCGCAGAAAAGGACGCCGAACGGCGCGAGAGGAAAGGATCGCGCGCCGCCGGGAGAAGGAGAGGTGCGGAGGATGGCGGAGGAGCGGAAAACGCCGCCGAGGGCGGCGCATCGCGAAGGGTCGGGCGGAGATGGGAAGGACGGACCGCGCGCGGAGCTTTGTTAAATGTTGAAAAAAGCACGCCGTCCACTGGACAATTCCGCTGCAGATGTGGTATAATATCATCCGTTGACGAGATGTGCCAATGTAGCTCAGTTGGTAGAGCAGCCGATTCGTAATCAGCAGGTCGGGGGTTCAAGTCCCTTCATTGGCTCCATGACGAGGTGTAGCGCAGTTTGGTAGCGCGTTTGGTTCGGGACCAAAAGGTCGCAGGTTCAAATCCTGTCACCTCGACCACTAAAATCCGGATTTGTGAAAGCAAGTCCGGATTTTTTGTTCCGCTTTT
>CALVPU010000094.1 GCA_944353735.1 uncultured Eubacteriales bacterium
GGTCTGCCCGACCCGGAAAGCCAGAAGTGCGTGTTTGCGCGCGTGACCGAGATGCTGCGCGATGGGCGCGCGTCCTGCGCGTACGCCGTCGGCGCGGGCGGCATGGCGTCGGCGGCGTTCCACATGGCGCTGGGCAACGGCTTTGGCTTCGCGTTCGCCGCGGATGCGGGCGACGTGTTCGCGCCGCGCTACGGCGCGTTCCTCGTCGAGTTTGCGCCGGATGCGAAAGTCGAGAACGAAGTCGGCCGCGTAACCGCCGAACGGCGCTTTGCCATGGGCGGCGACTCCGTGGCGATGGACGAGCTCGAGGCGCTCTGGTCGGCGCGGTTGGAGAGCGTGTTCCCGACGGAGGCGGGCGGGACCGCCGCGCAGCCGCCGGTTTACGAATTCCGCGCGCCGCAGCGCCGCCGCACGTCGCCGCGCATCGCGCGCCCGCGCGTGCTGATTCCGGTATTTCCGGGCACCAACTGCGAGTACGATACGGAAAACGCCTTTCTCAACGCCGGCGCGGAGCCGGAAATCCTCGTCGTGCGCAACCGCACGGCAGCGGCGGTCGCCGAGTCTGCCGACCGCTTCGCCGACGCCGTCGCGCGCGCGCAGATCATTTTCATCCCCGGCGGCTTTTCCGGCGGCGATGAGCCGGATGGTTCCGGAAAGTTCATCACCGCGTTTTTCCGCAATCCGCGCATCGCCGATCGCGTGCGCGAGCTGCTCGAGGCGCGCGACGGACTGATCGGCGGCATCTGCAACGGCTTTCAGGCGCTGGTCAAGCTCGGCCTGGTGCCCTACGGCGAAATTCGCGCGGCAAAGGACTGCGCGGCGACGCTGACCTTCAACGACATCGGACGGCATCAGTCGCGCCTGGTGCGCACGCGCGTGGCGTCGAACCGCTCGCCGTGGCTGATGTACGCCGAGCCCGGCGAGGTGTTCACCTGTCCGATTTCCCACGGCGAGGGCAAGTTCATCGCGCCGCAAGCGCTGGTCGCCGAGATGGCGCGGTGCGGTCAGATCGCCACGCAGTACTGCGATTCCGACGGCGTGCCGACGATGGATATTCGCTGCAATCCCAACGGCTCGGTCGACGCCATCGAGGGCATCACCTCGCCTGACGGGCGCGTGTTCGGCAAGATGGGTCACAGCGAGCGCGTCGGCTGGGGAAAGCCGCTGTACGTCAACGTTCCCGGCAATTATGCCAATCCCATGTTCCGCGGCGCGGTCGACTACTTTGCGAAGTGACCGCCGCCGCGCGGCTGCGCTCTTTCAGGGACGAGGGAATATCCGCGCAGCCTGACCGGTTCAATCTCCTGCCCGCGAAGCCGCTTTTTGCTTCGCGGGCGCTTTTTGTCTGTGCCGCATGCGGTGCAGTGCGATTGCATTTTCAAATACATCCTGCAAAAATATCGCAGGCGAGCGCATGTTATTTTTCTGATTCCTGCATTTTTTCTGATATGCAACTTGTTTTATGTTAAAAATGGTTTTTTGAGCGAATTTTGATGCGATTGCCTATTGCAATTTTGCATGGATGCCTGTATAATAACTGCATGGCGATGGTACGCCAAATAACGCTCGGAGGGATTTGCAATGAAGAAAATCCTGGCTTTGGCAATGGTTCTGGCGCTTTCGTTGGGCTTCTGTGTGAGCGCGCAGGCGACGACTTATCTGGCGCTGGGCACCGGCGGCACGTCGGGCACGTACTATGCGCTCGGCGCGGACATCGCCGCGCTGTGGATGGCGAACATCGACGATCTGGACGTGACCGTTCAGCCGACCGACGCCTCCAAGGACAACATCGTGTTCATTCAGGACGGCGAACTCGACCTCGCCATGGTCCAGAACGACGCCATGGCGTACGCCTATGAGGGCAACGAGTTCTACGGAAACGAGATATTCGACGGCTTCTACGCCATCGGCACGCTGTATCCCGAAGCGGTGCAGTGCGTCGTCGCCGCTGACAGCGACATCCACACCATCGCCGATCTGGCGGGAAAGAACGTCTCTGTCGGCGCGCAGGGCTCCGGCACTTACATGAACGCCGAGCAGATCCTTTCCGCGGGCGGACTGACCATGGACGACATCAACCCGCAGTACCTGAGCTTCGCCGAGTCGGCGACGGCGTTTCAGGACGGTCAGATCGACGCGGCGTTCCTGACCTCTGGCGTGCCGAATACGGCAATCGTCGAGATCACCACCAACTCTCCGGTCCGCCTGCTGGCGCCGAGCGAAGAGGAGTGGGCGTACCTCAATGAGAACTACAGCTACTACGTGCCCTATACGGTCGCGGCGGGCACCTATGAGGGCATGGAGGAGGACGTCTCCATCCCCGCCGTCATGGCAACGCTGATCGTCGACAAGGACATGGACGAGGAGCTCGTCTACCAGCTGACGAAGGTGCTGTTCGAGCAGACGGGCGACCTGACCCATGCCAAGAAGGAGGAGATCTCCGCGGAGGCTGCGGTCAGTGGCGTTCCGACCCCGTTCCACGCTGGCGCGGCGCGCTATTTCGCCGAGCTCGGGCTGGAAGTCGAAGTGGGCGAATGACCTGACCTTTCCCGCGCGGAGTTCGGGGTACCCATCCCCGCGGGATGCCGGGCGGGCAGCGATCCTGTCCGCCCGGTCTTTTTCGGACGATTGTCCGCTGAATCTTCTCGGAAGGGAGAATGCGCATGTCCGCTCCAAAGAAGACCGAAGCTCCGGAAGGCAAGATGGAGCATTTTGAACAGGTCAGCGCCGAAGAGATCAACAAGATCATGGCGAAGTACGACCGCGAGAATGCTTACCGAACGCTGCCGCGCCGGATCAATTTCGTCATTTCCATCATATTGATCGCCTTTTCGTTGCTGCAGTTGTACAGCACGTGGCGCATCATTCCATCCACCCACATGCGCCCGATCCACGTGGCGATCGTGGTGTTCCTCGCGTACACCTTCTATCCCGTCAAGAAGGGCGGCTTCCACACACCGCGGGGACAGAGGATTTCCTTTGCCATCGACATGGTGCTGGCGATCGTGTCGCTGTGCGTGTTCCTCTATCAGGCGGTGTTCTTTGACGAGATCGTGCGCCAGTCTCGGCTGAACGAGATGCAGTACGTGCTCGGCGCAATCGGCATCGTGCTGCTGCTCGAGGCATGCCGGCGCGTGGTCGGGCTGCCGATCGTCTGCGTGGCAATCGCGTTTTTGCTGGTCGGCTTCTTCGGTCAGTACATGCCCGGCTTCCTCGGCAACCGCGGCTTTACGTGGACGCGCATCGTCGACCACCTGTTCTACACGCAGGAGGGCATCTTCGGCACGCCGATCGGCGCGTCGAGCACGTTCATTTTCCTGTTCATCCTCTTCGGCTCGTTCCTCGAAAAGACCGGCGTGGGCGAGTTCTTCATCGACTTCGGCAACGCCGTGGCGGGCAGGAAGCGCGGCGGCCCGGCGAAGGTCGCGGTGCTGGTCAGCGCGCTGGAGGGCACGGTGTCCGGCTCGTCCGTCGCCAACACCGTTGGAAGCGGCTCGTTCACGATTCCGATGATGAAGCGTCTCGGCTATCGCCCCGAATTCGCGGCGGCGACCGAGGCGGCGGCGTCCACCGGCGGTCAGATCATGCCGCCCGTCATGGGCGCGGCGGCGTTTCTGATGGTCGATTGCATCGGTCAGGGCATTACCTACGCCAACATCGTCAAAGCAGCGATCATTCCGGCGCTCCTGTACTTCGTGGGCATCTGGTTTGCCGTCGACTTTGAGGCGCGCAAGCACGGCCTGGTCGGCATGAAGGCGGAGGACATTCCCAAGTTCAAGCGCCTGATGGTTGATCGCGGCTATCTGATCCTGCCGCTGGTGGCGATCATCATTACGCTCTCGTCCGGCTTCAGCCCGTCCTACGCGGCGCTGATGGGCATCGGCATCGCCTGCGTTGGCAGTTACCTGCCGTTGCTGGCGCACCTGCTGGTCTATGTCACGCGCGGTCGCAAGAGCGGCTACGCCTCGCTCGGCGAGGTGTTCAGGAAGTCTCCCGGACTGCGCCCGAAGGACTACCTTCAGGCGCTCGAGGGCGGCGCGCGCAGCATCCTCAGCGTGGCGTTGGCGTGCGGCGCGGCGGGCATCATCGCCGGCATGATCACCCTCACCGGCGTCGGCGCGAAGCTCAGCGCCGGGCTGGCGGACATCGCTGGCGGCAACGTGTTCCTGCTGCTGTTCTTTACGATGCTGACCTCGATCATCCTCGGCATGGGCGTGCCGACCACGGCGAACTACCTGATCACCTCGACGATGATGGCGGGCGTGGTTGCGCGCGCGCTCAATCCCGGCGTCGAGTCGCTGACGTGGCAGATGCTCCTGCCGGCGCACCTGTTCACGTTCTACTTCGGCATCATCGCTGACCTGACGCCGCCGGTCGCGCTGGCGGCAATGGCGGGCGCGGCGATCGCCAAGTCCGATCCCCTCAAGACGGGCGTTCAGGCGTCGAAAAACGCCATTGCGGCGTTTATCGTGCCCTACGTGTTCGCGCTCAATCCAGCGATGCTGATGATCAACGCCTCGGTGGCGGACATCGCCCTGATCTGCGTCACCTCGCTCATCGGCATGTTCTTCATCGGCATGGCGGTCGTCGGCTACTGGCAGCAGAAGCTCAATCCGCTGCAGCGCATTCTCGCGGCGGCGGGCGGCCTGTGCATGGTCGTGCCCGGCGTCGTGACCGATCTGATCGGCGCGCTGATCTGTGCGGGCGTGGTGGTCTGGCAGTATGCCGACAAGAAGCGCCTCGTGGCGAAGGCGACCGTCCGCTGATCGCTGGCGGCAAGTTACCGGCGTCCGGTTTTAACCGGGCGCCGGCTTTTCATGTGTCCTTTCGCGCAAAGTGCAAAGCGCCGGTTCTCCTTCCGCGACCGGCGCTTTCTTGCACAGACGCGACGCGGGTGGATGCGGATGTCGGAGCGAGATGGATGCGCTCCTCTTGGCGGCGCCCCAAATATGCAGGAAGTCCCGGCACGCCGAAATGCGTGCGCCTGTTCTCTCTGGTCTGATGGATTCGCAATTTCATCGAGTGGCGGCGGTCGCTGTGCCTTCGCCATGGCGCAGCCGCCATGGGCAGGTTTCCGCGGCGATGCGGTTTCGCATCCGCGCGCAGCCAATGGCGCGCTTGACACTTGCGCGTGTTCCGTTGGACGCAGGGGAAAATGGGCGCAAAAAATGCTTCCACGCACAGGGCGGGAAGCATTTTTCGCGAGACGGACCGCCGCGGTCCGGCAGGGCGCCGGACCGGGCGATGTGCCGGTGCGCGGACGTCAGATGCGGGCGACGCCGCTGTCGCGGGCAGCCTGCGCGACGGCGCTGGCCACGGCGTTGCGGACGCGC
>CALVPU010000095.1 GCA_944353735.1 uncultured Eubacteriales bacterium
GGAGTTGCCGACGAGGGCGAGGTCGAAGGGGTCGGCGCGGCGCCGGTCTATGCCGCCGCGCCCGCGCCGGTCGCCGCTCCGGCGCCGGTTGCCGCGCCCGCTCCGGCCGCCGCGCCCGCGCCCGCCGCCGCCAAGCCCGCGGCGCCCGCCCCCAAGCCCGCCGCTCCCGCCGCCGCGCCCGCTGGCGCCGAGGCGATCAAGGCGCCGATGCCGGGCAACATCAACGACGTCAAGGTCGCGGCGGGCCAGTCGGTCAAGCGCGGCGACGTGCTGCTGATCCTCGAGGCCATGAAGATGGAGAACGAGATCATGGCGCCGCGCGACGGCGTCGTGGCGTCGGTCAACGTCTCCAAGGGCGCGACCGTCAACACCGGCGACCTGCTGCTTTCCCTGAACTGATTCAAACGCCATTCAATTCAATCGGAAAAGCGGTAAGGAGGGTTGACGGAATGTACAAGATGAAAAAGCGCCGCTGCACGCGCGCGCTGATGTGACTGCTCGTCCTGTTCTCCCTGCTGACCGTCTGGGGCTTCGCGGAGGAGACTGCGGCGTCGCAGCCGGCGGCGGACACAGCGCCGCAGGCGGAATTCATGCCCAACGAGGTCGTCGACTGGGACGCGGTGGACGCCGCGGTCGAGGAAGCCAGTCAGGCCTCGACGGACCCGGAGATCAACGTGCTGGACGGCTTGAAGAGCATTGTCGCGTCCACCGGCTTCGCGAAGGGCGAGTGGCGCCAGTACGCGATGATCGCGGTGGCGTGCTTGCTGCTCTTCCTCGCCATCGTCAAGCAGTTTGAGCCGCTGCTGCTGCTGCCGATCGCGTTCGGCATGCTGCTGGCGAACCTGCCGGCGGCGGGCATGATGAACCACCCGAGCTTTACGTTCTACGGCTCGCTTCAGGAGGCGGTCGTCGCCGCCGAGCGGCTGGGCAAGGACATGTCCGACATCATCTGGCGCTTCAACGAGGCGACCGGCACGATGCAGTACAGCCTGCAGACCGCCAACGGCGGCATGCTCTACTACATCTACCACGGCGTCAAGCTGGGCCTCTTCCCGCCGATCATCTTCATGGGCGTCGGCGCGATGACGGACTTCGCCCCGCTGATCGCGAACCCGAAGTCGCTGCTGCTGGGCGCGGCGGCGCAGCTGGGCATCTTCCTGACCTTCATCGGCGCGAAGGCGCTGGGCTTCAGCGCGGCGGAGGCCGGCTCGATCGGCATCATCGGCGGCGCAGACGGCCCGACCGCCATATTCGTTACCACGAAGCTGGCGCCGCACCTGCTGGGCGCGATCGCCGTGGCGGCGTACTCCTACATGGCGCTGGTGCCGGTCATCCAGCCGCCGATCATGAAGCTCCTGACGACCAAGAAGGAGCGCTGCATCCGCATGGGCCAGCTCAGGCCGGTTTCCAGGACGGAGCTGGTGATCTTCCCCATCGCGGTGACGATCATCGTCTCGCTGCTGCTGCCGGACGCGGCGTCGCTGGTCGGCATGCTGATGCTGGGCAACCTGCTGCGCGTCAGCGGCGTGGTCGAGCGCCTGAACAAGACCGCGCAGAACGAGCTGTGCAACATCGTGACGATCTTCCTCGGTCTGACGGTCGGCGCGACCACCGACGGCACCACGTTCCTGACGCTGGACACGCTGGAGATCCTCTTGCTGGGTGTCATCGCCTTCGGCTTCGGCACCGCGGGCGGCGTGCTGCTGGGCAAGCTGATGAACAAGCTGTCGCGCACGCCGGTCAACCCGCTGATCGGCTCCGCGGGCGTCTCCGCCGTGCCGATGGCGGCGCGCGTGTCGCAGATCGTCGGTCAGAAGGACGATCCCGGCAACTTCCTGCTGATGCACGCCATGGGCCCGAACGTCTCCGGCGTCATCGGCTCGGCGGTCGCCGCGGGCGTGTTCATCGCGCTGTTTGCCTGATACCTGTGAAAAAAGTCCGCCCGCCCGTGGCGCAAACGGGCTGCGGGCGGGCATCCATCCATCTGATCGGATGAGGAGGAGATCGAATTGGCGAAGAAAGTCATGATTACCGAGACCATCCTTCGCGACGCGCACCAGTCCCAGGCGGCAACCCGCATGCGCCTGGAGGACATGCTGCCCGCGTGCGAAGTGCTGGACAACGCCGGTTTCTATTCGCTGGAATGCTGGGGCGGCGCCACGTTTGACAGCTGCCTGCGCTTCCTGAACGAGGACCCGTGGGTCCGCCTGCGCAAGCTGCGCGAGGCGATGCCCAAGACCAAGCTGCAGATGCTGTTCCGCGGTCAGAACATCCTGGGCTACAAGCACTATGCCGACGACGTGGTGGAGGAGTTCGTCCGCCTGTCGATCAAGAACGGCATCAACGTCATCCGCATCTTCGACGCCCTCAACGACCCGCGCAACCTCGCCACCGCCATCAAGGCGACGAAGAAGTACGGCGGCGTCTGCGAGGTCGCCATGAGCTACACCAAGAGCCCCGTGCACACGGAGGAGTACTTCGTCGAGCTGGCGCTGCAGTTTGAAAAGCTGGGCGCGGACAACATCTGCATCAAGGACATGGCGAACCTGATGCTGCCCTACGAAGCGTACTCGCTGGTCAAGAAGCTCAAGGAAGCGCTGCGCCCGGAGACGCTGGTGCACCTGCACACCCACAACACCACCGGCACCGGCGACATGGTCAACCTCAAGGCCATCGAGGCCGGCTGCGACATCGTCGACTGCGCGCTGTCCCCGCTGGGCAACGGCACCTCTCAGCCGGCGACCGAGTCGCTCGTCGCCACCCTGAAGGGCACCGAGTACGACACCGGCATCGACCTGACCGAGCTGACCAAGGCCACCGAGCACTTCCGCGGCGTCGCCGACAAGCTGCAGAAGGAAGGCTTCCTCGACCCGAAGGTGCTGCGCGTGGACGTCAACACGCTCAAGTATCAGGTGCCGGGCGGCATGCTCTCCAACCTGATCAACCAGCTCAAGCAGGCGGGCAAGTCCGACAAGCTCTACGACGTGCTGGCGGAAGTGCCGCGCGTGCGCGAGGACTTCGGCTATCCGCCGCTGGTCACGCCGACGTCGCAGATCGTCGGCACGCAGGCGGTCATGAACGTCATCTGCGGCGAGCGCTACAAGATGAACCCCAAGGAGTCGCAGGGCCTGATGCGCGGCGAGGACGGCCGCCTGCCGGCGCCGGTCAACGAGGACGTGCGCAAGAAGGTCATCGGCGATCAGAAGGTCATCACCTGCCGTCCGGCGGACCTCATCAAGCCGGAACTGGAGCAGTACCGCAAGGAGATCGGTCAGTACATCACGCAGGAGGAGGACGTGCTCAGCTACGCCCTGTTCCCGCAGGTCGCCGAGAAGTTCTTCAAGGCGCGCCAGGCGTCCCAGCTGAAGCTGGACAACTCCGTGCTCGACGAGAAGAACCGCGCCATGCCGATCTGACGCATCGCAGGACAAACCCCTCAGCCCCCGCGGCGCACGCCGCCGGGGGCTTTTTGCTGCCCTCCCTCGCGCGCCCGCCGCTTCGCCCACCGCTTCGCCGCCACCTCTCGCTCCCCATCGCAAGCCCGCTGCTTCGCCGCGACTTGCCACCCTCCCTCGCGCGCGCCTGCCGCTTCGCCGATACCTGTCGCTGTGACCGCCGCACACCCGCCGCTTCGCCGCCACCTGTCATTTCCCATCGCACACCTGCTACACCGGAACCGGAC
>CALVPU010000096.1 GCA_944353735.1 uncultured Eubacteriales bacterium
GCAGGACGCCGAGGCAGGCACGCTGACGATGTCATACGAACTGACCGCCGCAAACCTGCTCACCGCGTGGCGGATGAGCGTGACGGTGCTTGAGCCGGCGCAGGAGACCGAGCCTGTGCAGGACGCCGAGCCTGTGCAGGAGACCGCACCTGTGCAGGACGTCGAACCGGCGCAGGAAGTGGAGGCCGAACCGGCGCAGGACGTGCTGGCGTGAGCGCACACCGGCATACAGGAAGGAGATTGTGAACCATGAGAAACGGCTTGAAGCGGGCAACGGCTTTGGCGATGACCATCCTGATGCTCCTGGCGCTTCTTCCCGCCGCGCTGGCAGAGGGCACAGAACTTCACTCGGACGGCGTCGTTCCGGGGCTGAGCGACGGCGGCGATCTGGCGGCGCTGCTGGATGAAGTCAACGCTGCGGACGGCGTGGCTTCCGCCAATGCCCTGTTGGCGGCGTATGGCGGCATTTCCGCGCTGGCGGATGGCGTGCCGATTGATAGAGGGTATTACTCGATTTCGGTGGACGGCGCGACTGTCGAAAATGACTATAAGTATAAGATTGAAGAGCAGTTTACCAGCGGCGACGTGGGGGAAGGCACGGTTCCCACTGTCACGCCCATTGCGGGCGGCGAACCGCTTGAGTTTGTCGGCGCGTACATCAACAATGCGGCGGTGACCTATGTCGGCACGCTGGAGCACGAAGGAACGACCTATGTGTTCTACACCACGGCGGAAAACGAGTCCTCGATGGCGGCGACGGTTTTGGGCGGAAACGATAAAATCGAGCTTCGCTATACTGCGGCATCCGAAGTGCCCATTTCCTATGAGGTTTCCGGTGACTGGGATTCCGCGTGGGGAAGTCAGGATGAAGCGCTCGATGCGATTTTCGGCAGCGACCGTCCAACGGCAGTCCTTGCAGGCGGAAGCTATAACGTGGAAGCGCAGATTCCGCGCGGCTATATGGCGACCGTAACGGTGTTGAACGGCAATGATCGAGTGTCCGTGTACCAATTGGGCGTAGAGCCGACTTATTCGCGAGACGGTAATCAGATTGATAAGTCCGGCGAGCTTGAACTGGAAACGCTCATTTCGAATGACGGAACATCTGTTTCGGCTGAACAGACCGTTCGGATTGAACTTACCCACAGGGAGAGTTATACGTTCAACAGAGCGCTTTGGGTGCAAACGGAATATGCATCTGGTCGCTTGACTGATGAAAGAGTTGTGACAAACTTCAACGGCGGTGCTGATCAACAGCTGCTTTGGCGTTTTACGACGAAGAATGATACCCAGTGGGAAATGGATGGGCTGCAGATTAACGGGACGCAGCTTAATATTCCCTATGTTGCAAATAATAGGAATGATACCGATTCGGCGGTAACTGTGCTTCCGAGCGGGACGACGGTCACGTTGACCGTGGAGTGCAATAGCAGAGCAGGCGGTGGTCATTATACGCGAACGTACACACTGCATGTTTCCAACTGCTATGAAAACATTACGGTGAGCGGCGGTAATTTGAATAACTCTGGCAGTTGGCATGAGATTATTCCAGAAAAGCTCGTGGGCGTAAACCTCCAAGTTTACAGCTATAAAAATGAAAATCGACCAAATGATCGTGACTGGAAAGATGTGTCACAGTCCGAACCGTTTTCAGCGCATAACGATAATAACGATCCAAGTAGAAACAACTATATCCTCGGCACGGATGGTATTCGTTTCACGCTGCAGGACGGTTATGTGAATCCGCAGGTCCGCTACTACGACAAGAGCGGAAATTCGCAGATGGACCGCAATGTTTACGTTAGCGGGCCGGACAGAGATGATTACTACACGATCAGAATTGATGAGCACAGATGCGGGAGCGATACATTCACCTTCTTGGAAATTGTTGCGGATGTCGGCAATTACAGCGTAAGCTATGATGCCGGCGTACCGCAGGAAGGAACGTCATGGCAGACGATGCCGGATGTCCCAGCCGAGCAGACGGGATACAACATCGTCGTCAACAAGCAAATCGGTATTTCCAACGAAATTCCGATTGATCCGACGAACCAATATGTGTTCCACCATTGGAAACTGGAAGGTTATGAGGGCGAAATCGAGCCGGGACAGACGATTGATCTGGAGGATGTTGTTGCTCTCGCGGTTGATCAGGAGCTCGAGCTGGTAGCGGTTTGGCAACCTGCGGCAACGGCGGAGTACATCACCTATCAGGTGCAGTTCCAGAAGGATGGGGTGGACGTTGAGGGCGAACTGTACACCTTCCAGACGGCGCGCCTTGCAACTGGCAGAACGACGGTCGTGATTCTGGAGCATGCCGAGGAGATTCAGAACTTCCTCAACGAGAATCCCAACTACAAGCTGGACAGCGAGAACGTATATCTGCACAATGATGTTGAAAACGGCGATATACTCCACATCAATTTCGTCAAGGCGGACACGACGGTCACCATCACGAAGCTGATCAGCGGCTCCATGGGCGACCGGCAGCGGGAGTTTGCCTTCACGGTCACGAGCGACAAGCCGTTTGGCGAACCCGAGGGGAACGCGTACACGCTGTCCGACGAGCTGACCGCTTCCTTCAAGCTCGGACACGAAGGTTCAGTCACCCTGAACGTCCCCATCGGCGCGACGCTGACGATAACCGAGACGAATGCGGATGACTACGATGTGTCCGCTGAGGGCGCAACTGAGGTCGAGGGAAAGAAAGCCTCCTTCACGCTGACCGTTAACGGGGGAGAACAAGTCACCGTCACCAACAACAAGGTAGCCCGCCCCGACACGGGCATCGTCACGGACAGCTTGCCGTACGTGCTGATTCTGGCGTGCGTGATCGCGGTGGTCGTGGTCGTGGTCATTCGCGGGCGCAACCGCCACGACGATTGAGGAGGCGCCATGTCTGAACGCAAGCGCAGGCGGTCGGCGGGGGAGGACATCCAGCCGCTCAACCGCGAACAGAAGCGCATCCTCGCCTGGCTGAAGAAGGTGCGGTTTCGCAAGCGGCTCTTCGGCGGCGTCAGCGAACGCGACGTCTGGAAGAAGATCGAGGAGCTCAACCACATGTACGATCTGGCGCTCGTCGCGGAGCGCGCCCGCTATGACGCGCTTCTGCAGGCGCGCGGCGGCGACGCCGGAGACGATACAAATTCCATGGAAAGAGAAGGTGGGTGATGGCGCGGAATGAAGTGGAGACCATCGCCGACGCAATCGCCGCGCGTCGGATGCGTCTCGCCACGCGGTCGGGCTATGCCAGCCTGCTCGTGCGGCTGATCGTCATTGCGGCGGCAGGCTATCTGTTCGTGACAGAGCTGTTTCTGATTGCGCAGGTCGGCGGCATGGACATGTTCCCGGCGCTGAAGGACGGCGATCTGGCGATCGTATTTCGCCTGCAGCAGGAATATGCCAAGGACGACGTGGTCGCCTATGAATCGACCGAGGGTCTGCGCTTTGGGCGCATCGTGGCGCGGGCGTCGGACGTCGTGATGATGGACGACACCGGCACGCTCACGGTCAACGGCACCGTGCAGAGCGGCGAGATCCTCTATCCCACTTACGCGCTGGAGGGCGTCGAGTATCCCTACCGCGTGCCGGAAGGCTGCGTGTTCGTGCTCGGCGATTACCGGACGCGCGCGACCGACAGCCGGACGTTCGGCGCGATTTCGCTGGACGAGGTTTCCGGCAAGGTCATCACCATATTGCGGCGGCGCGGACTGTGACGCCGCAGCCACAGGGGATTCGGCTCCGGCGGACCGGAGTTTGAATACAACGACGACATGAAAGGGAGATTTGAACATGAAGAAGCTGTTTGCAGTTCTGCTGGCTCTGCTGCTCGCGCTGAGCATGGTTTCCGCGCTGGCGGAGGAGACGCCGACTTATGAGGACGTTAGTTCCGTGACGGTCACGAAGGTCTATAAGCTGGTTGGCAGCGGTTCCAGCCCGGCGGAGACCTTTACGCTTCGGCAAGTTGGCAGTAAAGTGCTGGAGGGCGACGCGGAGAGCGCGCCGGCGCTTGGCACGATCACGGGCGCTGAGTTTGCCGCGGGCGCTGCGACTGCGGAAGGCGCGAAGGCGAGCATTACGATTAACCTTCCGACCTATGATCGCGTTGGCGTGTATGAGTACACGCTGCAGGAAGTTGCCGGTAACAATGCTGGCGTTACGTACTATGGCGAGACGATCAAGCTGGTTGTGACGGTCATCAATGATACGGAAGGCAATATCCGTATTGCTGCCGTGCATACCGAGTCCGAGGGCGCGAAGTCCGATTCGTTCACGAACACCTACTCCGCGGGCAGCCTGTCCGTCTCCAAGACGGTTACCGGTAATCTGGGCGACAAGAACAAGTACTTCGAGTTCACGGTGACGCTGACCGGCGAGGAAGGTAAGAACTATCCTGAAAGCTTTGCTGTGACCGGCGGTTCCTCTGAACAGAATCCGGAGACCATTGCGCTCGGTGAAGCGACGAAGTTCTATCTCAAGGACGGCGAGACCATTACCATCGCGAACCTGCCGTACGGCGTTAAGTACACCGTGACCGAGGCGGATTATAGGGAGGATGGTTACACCACGGACAAGACCGGCGATACGGGCACGATCAACGCTGCAACGCAGACGGCTGCGTTCGTCAATGAAAACGACAACGGCGAGATCGACACCGGCATCACCACCGACAGCATGCCTTACATCGTGCTGATGGGCATCGTCGTGCTGGCTGGTGTGGCGATGATCGCGAAGCGCCGCGCGGCGAACAACGACTAATCGTCCCCTGACGCACTGACCCGCGGGCGCTTCCCGCCCGCCTCCCTGCCGGCGCTCTCCAGCGCGGGAGCGCCGGCTTTCCCCCCGAACGCAAAGGAGCGAGCGCCATGTCGAAGGCATTTCTCAGGCTGGCAAACGGCTTGGTCAGCCTGGTCGTCGCCGTCGCCCTGATCACGGCGGGGGGCTACGCCGCCTACTGCCTCTGGGACGACGGTCAGATCTACGCCGCCGCCGAGGACGTGCAGGCGGAGTTGCTGCACCTCAAGCCGCAGGTCGAGCCGGCGGAGGACGGCGAGAGCGCCGGAC
Organism: uncultured Eubacteriales bacterium; assembly: GCA_944353735.1. Classification (GTDB taxonomy): domain Bacteria; phylum Bacillota; class Clostridia; order Christensenellales; family Aristaeellaceae; genus Faecivicinus. Next base: position 5,065 of record CALVPU010000096.1, read on the forward strand.
CTTCCTTCGACGAACTGCTGGCGATCAACCCCGACGTGCGCGCCTGGGTGACCATGGACAACACCAAGATCGACCACCCGGTCTTGCAGGGCGAGACCAACCTCGATTACATCAACACCGACGTCTACGGCGATTTCGCCCTCGCGGGCAGCATCTTCCTCGACGCCCGCAACGCCCCCGATTTCGCCGACCCCTATTCGCTGCTCTACGGTCACCACATGGCGAACAGCGGCATGTTCGGCGACCTCGACCTCTACAAGGACCCCGAATTTTTCGCGGAAAACCAGACTGGAACGCTCATCCTGCCCGATGGAGCCTGCGCGCTGGAGGTATTCGCCTGCATGCTCGTCAGCGCCTCCGAGGACCGGATTTTTACCCCATCCACGTGGGATACAGGCGTAGAAGGGCTGCTGGACTACGCCGAAGCCGAGGCGGTCAACTGCCGCCCCGAAGCCATCGAACAGCTCCGCGCGCGCCTCTCGGCGGGCGAGGACGTGCGCGTGCTGGCGCTCAGCACGTGCTCCTATGAGTTTACCGACGCGAGAACCATTGTCCTGACCGCCATGAACGGCAGCGGCTGGGAAGACAGGGAGGATGTTCAACCATGAAATCGAGCTTTTTGAAGATCGCGCGCACCCTTATGGCACTGGTTCTGTGCACGGCGGCACTGGCGCTTCCGGCGCTCGCGGAGGCGGACGGCCTCTCTGTGCGGCTCGACGCCGGCATCACCCTCGAGGGCACGCTGCCCGATCCGGCGGAGATTTATACCATCCGCCTCACCGCGGACGATTCCGCCAGCCCCATGCCCGGCGGACAGACCGGCGGCAGCTATGACCTCGAGATCACCGGCGCGGGCACGGCGTCCTTCCCCGCCATCGCGTATGACCGGCTGGGCATCTATACCTACACCCTCGCGCAGGTTCCCGGAACCAACCCCGACTGCACCTACGACGCGCGCACCTATTCGCTGACGGTCAGCGTCGTCAACGCCGAGTCCGGCGGTCTGGCGGTCGAAGTGGCGCTGCGCGAGGACGGCAGGGTCGAAAAGACCGCCATGGCGGCGTTCCACAACGCCTACAAGGTGATCGTCCCCACGCCCGCGCCGACGACCGAACCCGGCGCCATCACGCCCACCGGCGTCAGCGACCATTGGATGTACTATCTGAGCGGCAGCGCCGCGCTGCTGGTCGCCGCGGCGTTCCTCGTTCGCAGCCTCTGCCGCCGCGACGCGCGCCGCGATGACGCCGAATAAGCGCAGCGCGCGCCGCCACGGCGGTGCCCGCCGCACCCTCTGCGCGGTGGCGCTGCTGTTTTGCCTGGCGGGCGCGGCGTTCCTCGGCAAGCTCGCCGCCGACGAGTGGCTGGAGCGCCGCGCCGGCGACGACTTCTATGCCGGACTCGCAGCCCGCGCCCCAGCCGCGCGGCAGGACGCCCGCACGGCGGCGGCAGCCACGCGCGTGCCGGACGTGAACAGCGCATCGTCCGCGAACGCCGCGGAAGCTATGTCCGGCGCAGGCGCAAACAGCGCCGCCGCGGACAGCGCGTCGTCCGCGAACGCCGCGGAAGCCCTGTCCGGCGCAGGCTCAAACAGCGCCGCTGCGGACGTCGGCGCACCGCAATCGGAGATCGACTTCGGCGCGCTGCGTCAGACGTGCCCGGACGCCGTCGGCTGGCTGCGCATCGCGGGAACGGTCATCGACTATCCCATCGTGCAGGGCGAGGACAACGACTTCTACCTCACGCACCTCGCCGACGGCACGCCGAACTCGTCCGGCTCGATCATGCTCGATCGGGCGAACGCCGGCGACTTCTCCGACACGGTCAGCATCCTCCACGGGCACCACATGCGCAGCGGCTCGATGTTCGGCGATCTGGACGCCTACGAGGACGAGGCGTTCTACCGCGCGCACCCGACGATCCGCCTCTGCACGCCGGCGGGCGACTGCGACGTTGCGGTGTTCGCCGCCTATACCGTCGATGGCTATGCCTTCGGCTATCCCACCTCCTTTGCCGACGAAGCGTCGTTCGACGCCTTCGTTCGCCGCGCCGTGTCCGCCACGGGCTATGAAACCGGCGTCGAGGTCGCCTGGGGCGACCGCATCCTGTTGCTTTCCACCTGTGCGTACGCCTACGACGGCGCGCGCTTTGTCGTGCTGGGCAAGATCGCGCCGAGCGATTCCTAGGGGGTGGCGTTATGCGAAGCTGGGAAGACGACGGCT
>CALVPU010000097.1 GCA_944353735.1 uncultured Eubacteriales bacterium
CGCGCAATTGCGCGAGCGACGTCTGATTCTTCCAATGATAGGCCTGCACAAAGGCGCTGGGGGCGCCGAGGCCGCCCCGACATGAGGGTGTGCTCGCGCGCATCGCCGGAAGCTTGCGGCTCAAAGACCGCCGCGATCCGGTGATGGTCGCTGGCACGAAGAGAAAAGGATGGTTGAATACTGTGGAAAGACAGAAGAGAAAGCGTCGCTTCGGCGACCGCAACGATGGACGGCTCCTGCGCTCACTCAGCCCGATGACCAAGCTGATGCCGTACATCATGTCGCAGCGCTGTGACGCATGCAACTACTTTCGCGGCTACGTGGACGTGGACACGGTCGAAAAATACGTGCGCGAGAAGCGCGAAAAGGGCATGACGAACTTCACGAACATGCACGTGCTGCTGGCGGCGTACACCCGTCTGGTCTCGCAGCGCCCGGGACTGAACCGCTTCGTCTCCGGGCAGAAGATCTACGCGCGCGACCACTTCGAGGCGATGCTGTGCATCAAGAAGGAGATGAAGCTCAACACGCCCGACTCGGTCATCTCCATGATCTTCCCGCTCGACGCAACGGCGGATCAGATCTACGAGATCACCGAGAAGCTGGTCGAGGACGCCAAGGGCGAGACGACCAATTTCGACGATACCGCCCGCATCCTCAACTACATTCCCGGACTGATCAAGAAATTCGCCTTCTGGCTGCTGCGGCTGCTGGATTACTTCGGCTGGCTTCCGGTAAAGCTCAAGCACATCTCGCCGTTCCACGGTTCGCTGTTCATCACCTCGATGGCAAGTCTGGGTCTGCCGCCGATCTACCATCACATCTACAACTTCGGCAACGTGCCGGTATTCGTGGCGTTCGGCATCACCGAGCGCAGGCACGCAATCAAGCCCGACGGAACGATTGAATCCAAGAAGGTCATGGGCTATACGCTGGTGATGGACGAGCGCATCTGCGACGGCTATTACTATGCCTCGGCGTTCCGCCTGTTCAACGGCATACTGCGCAATCCTTGGCAGCTCGACGAAGCGCCGAAGGAAGTCGTATCCGACGTAGACTGAGCGCATACACTGCATGGAAGAAGGAGGGAAAGCGATGAAGATTCGACTCAACGAGGACCCGGAAATCGTGCGCACGGTCAAGGAGGGCCTGAAGCGCACCGGCGGCTATTGTCCCTGCCGGCTGCAGCGCACGGAGGAAAACCGCTGCATGTGCAAGGAGTTCCGCGACCAGATCGCCGACGAGAACTTCGAAGGCTATTGCCACTGCCTGCTTTACTACAAGGAAAAGTAACCGCATTTCAAAAATCACAAGAATCAACGCAAGTCACGAGACGGCGGGCGGGCGCCCGCTGCGAGAGGAAGAACGACATCCATGCTGCGACGGACCAACTTTCGCCACACCCTGCTCGCCTGCTATCTGGGATATGTCACGCAGGCCATCGCCAACAACTTCGCGCCGCTGCTGTTTCTGACCTTTCAGAGCGAATTTTCCATTCCGCTCAGCCAGATCGCGGCGCTGTCGTCGGTCAACTTCGGCATCCAACTGGTGGTGGACCTGCTGTCCGCCAAGTTCGTCGACCGCCTTGGCTACCGTGCCTGCATGGTGATCGCGCACGCGTTTAACGCCATCGGCATCGCCGGGCTGGCATTTTTCCCGTCGTGGACGGCAAATCCCTTCGCGGGGATGCTGATCGCCGTGTTCTTCTACGCCGTTGGCGGCGGACTGTGTGAAGTGCTGGTCAGCCCCATCGCCGAGGCGTGTCCCACGGAGAAGAAGGATGCGCAGATGAGCCTGCTGCACTCGTTCTATTGCTGGGGCGTGGTCGCGGTCGTGGCGCTGTCGACGGCATACTTTGCCGTGTTCGGCGTGGAGAACTGGCGCCCGCTGGCGTGCCTGTGGGCGATCGTGCCCTTTCTCAACATCTTCAACTTCCTCGTCGTGCCGATCAACTCGGTCGCCGAAGCCGGCGGCGGTCACTCCCCCATCTCGGCGCTGTTGAAACAGCCGGTCTTCTGGTTGCTGGCGCTGCTGATGGCCTGTTCCGGCGCGTCGGAGCTGTCGATGTCGCAGTGGGCAAGCGCGTTCACCGAGTCGGCGCTGCATGTGGCGAAGTCGGTCGGCGATCTGGCGGGACCGTGCGCGTTCGCCATCCTCATGGGCTGCGCGCGGACGTTCTACGCAAAGTTCAGCGAGCGCGTTGATCTGACGAAATTCATGCTGCTCAGCGGCGGACTGTGCGGAATCTGCTATCTGCTGGCGTCGCTGAGCGCCATGCCGGTACTGGGCCTGATCGGCTGCGGTCTGTGCGGCCTGTCGGTGGGCATCATGTGGCCGGGCACGATCAGCGTCGCCACGGTCGCCTGCAAGGGCGGCGGCACGGCGATGTTCGCATTGCTGGCGCTGGCGGGCGATATGGGCGGCACGGTGGGACCGGCGCTGGTCAGCGCGGCGTCGCAGCTCGCGGGCGGAAACCTGAAGATGGGGTTGCTCTGCGCCGTCGTATTTCCCCTGCTGATGATCTTCGGGCTGATGCGGCTGCGCAAGAAATACTGGGGAGCGGATCAAAGGTGATTCGGGATCGCGAATTTTACAAGACCATCCTGCGCATCTCGCTGCCGGCGGCGTTTCAATCGCTGGTGAGCTTTCTGGTCGTCGTTGCGGACGACGTGATGGTCTCCAAGCTGCCCAACGCCGTTGCGGCGCAGGCAGCCGTCTCACAGGTCAACAGCATTACGGCGTTTTACACGGCGACGCTGACCGGTCTGGTCAGCGGTTCGTCGGTGTTGATCGCCCAGTATTGGGGCAAGAAGGACATGGCGCGCATCCGCCGCATCTTCTCCGTGGTGCTCTGGTTCTGCGCGCTGGTATCGCTGTTATTCGTGGCGCTGGCGCGCCTGTTGCCGGAACAGGTGATTCATCTGGTCATCGACGCGCAGGAGACGGACGTCGTGGCGCTGGCGCTGGAGTACTTCTCCGTCGCCTGCTGGACATACATTCCCTTTGCGGTCACAACCTCGCTGGTCGGCATGCTGCGCTCAATCGAGGTCGTGCGCATCACGCTGGCAACGACGGTGACGACGCTGCTGCTCAACGTCAGCCTCAACTACGCACTCATCTTCGGACACTTCGGCTTCCCCGCGATGGGCGTGCGCGGCGCGGCGGTCGCCACGCTGGTCGCCCGTCTGGTCGAAGTCGCCATGGTCTGGGTCTACACGTTCTATGTCCAGAAAAAGCTCGCCATCCGTCCGCGCGACCTGCTGCGCTTCGACGGCGCGCTCGGTCGCGATTACGCCCGCTACGGCCTGCCCGTCGGCCTGACGGACATGCAGTGGTCGCTGATCGGCATGCTCAAGGCGGCGATCATCGGTCAGATGGGCGCGGTGTTCATGGCGGCAAACAGCATCGCCAACAACATGGCGACGCTGGGCACGCTGTTCACGTCTGCGTTGGCGGGTGGCGCCTGTGTCGTCGTCGGTAAAGCGGTCGGTCGCGGCGACTACGATACCGCCCGCGCCTATTCCAAGACGATACAGATCATGTTCTTTCTGATCGGTTTGGTAATGGCGCTGCTGGTATTCCTGCTGCGCGCGCCGTTTACGCGCCTGTACGGCTCGTCCGCCGATCCTGAGGTGTTCCAGCTGAGCACGACGATGATCGCCATCCTCGCGGTGACCTTGGTCGGCACGTGCTATCATGCCAGCTGCTTCGTGGGCATCAACCGCGGCGCGGGCGACAGCCGCTTTGTCGCCATGGTAGATATGATCTGCGGTTGGCTGGTCGTGCTTCCAGCAACGCTGCTGGCGGCGTTTGTGTTCCGCTGGCCGCTGCCGGTGGTATTCCTCTGCACGCGCATCGACCAGTGCTTCAAGTGGATCATCGCGCTCGTCCGCCTGCGCGGCGACAAGTGGATTCGCAACGTCACCCGCGAAGGCGACGCCGCCTGAAGGTTCCGGCGCTGCGCGATATTCCGCGGAACCGTCCCAAAAAATGATGAATCTGCCTTTACGGGAGGAAATATGACGGAAATTCATTGCATGACGCAGGGACACAAATACTGGCGCGACACCATTGACCTGGCTGAGCGGTGTTCCTGGAAAGCGGGCCCCTTTCTGGCGCAGCAGATGCGCGCCAACGCCTTCGCGCCGTGGGAGCGGGTGTTCGCCGCCTGCGTAGACGGCAAAGTGGCGGGCTTTTGCACGCTTGCCGAGAGGGACGAACTTCCGAACTCCGTCGCGTTTACGCCATTTATCGGATTCGTCTTCGTCGACGAACCCTACCGCGGTCACAGGCTGTCGGAACAGATGATCGAGCGCGCAATCGCCCATGCGCGCGATCTGGGATATGCGCGCGTGTATCTCATGAGCGGGGAAATCGGGCTGTACGAAAAGTATGGCTTTCAAAAATTGGGGGATTACCGGACGATCTACGATACCGTCGACCAGCTGTTTGTCAGGTCTGTGCAGCCGTCCGATCGTCCCGGCGATTGCGCGCAGGGACGCGATGCGCCGTAATTCGTCCGCGGACGGGCGGTTTTGTCAGGTCTTAGCCGGATGCCCGGCGACGTTTATATCCAGTTCATATTCGTCGGCTATGATACGGATGAAAGGCAGGACGGGCGGCGCTCGCTGGATATACCCTCATGTATCCCACGCCAATCCTCTCTTCCCCCATGAGTCAGGAATGGACAGCAACGAGCACCCCCCAAGCATTATTTGACCATCCAATCGTTCTGTCGCGGGCGCGCCCGCACTGCTTTTCACCATGGCAACGGCGAGTTAGGGGGCTCAGCATGCTGCACTTTATCTACAATCCCACTGCGGGAAAGGGCAAGGCTCAGCGCTTTCGCGTCGCCATTGAGGCGCGCATGCAGGCGCTGGGCATTGCCTATTCTTTTTGGGAAACGAAATGTCCCCGCGACGCCACGCGCATTGCCCGCGAACTGACCAAGAACGGCGAAGCGGACATCATCGCAATGGGCGGCGATGGCACCGTCAACGAGGTCCTCAATGGGCTTTCAGACCCGTCCGCCGTCCGCATGGGCGTGATTCCATGTGGTTCTGGCAACGATCTCGCCGCCGTGCTGCGCATTCCCGCCACGCCGGAAGGCGCGTTGGACGTGCTGGTGGGCCAGACGCCGAAAGCGACGGATTATCTCGTGTGTTCCGGCGTGCGTGGGCTGAACGTCATCGGCGCGGGCATCGACGTGGAAATCCTGCGCCGCAGTTATCGCGCGCGCTTCCTGCGCGGCAGCCTGAACTACTTTGCCGCCCTCGTCGGGGCGCTGGCGCAGTTCCATTCCTATCGCTTCCGATCCGAGTTCAACGGCATCACCGCCGATCACGACGGGCTGATCGTCTGCGCCTGCAACGGTCAGCGAATCGGCGGCGGCATTCCCATCTGTCCCGCAGCAGTGCTCGACGACGGTCAGATGGACGTCGTACTCGTCGAGGGCGCGCGCAAGCGCATGCTGCCTCGTGCGCTGGTCCAACTCATGCGCGGCAAAATTCTCGGACAGTCCTACACCCGGCACGCGCTCACGCAGCGGCTGCGCGTGCGCTTT
>CALVPU010000098.1 GCA_944353735.1 uncultured Eubacteriales bacterium
GCTGATCAAGACCGGATCGGTGGTGGCGGCGGTGGACCGGCAGGGAATGTGCGAGCTGTTCGGGCTCGGACCGGCGCGCACGCCGGGCAAGACGCCGCTGCGGGACGTGCGTGCGCTGGAACCGGGCTGCGCGCTGATTGGCGAGTCCGGCGCGCTTCGCACGGCGCGCTACTTTGCGCTGCGCTGGGAAGCGCACCGCGAGGATGAGGCGGAGACGGTGCGCCACACGCGGGCGCTGCTTGACCGCGCGGTGGACGACATCGCGCCGCTCGCCCCGGCGGCGATGCTCTCCGGCGGGCTGGATTCGACGGCGCTGACTGCCATGCTCGCCCGGCGCATGGGGAGGCTGGCGTCGTTCTCCGTCGACTATCGCGACAACGACGAGGACTTCCGCCCCAGTGCGTTCTGCCCCGAGCGCGACGCGCCCTACGCCGAGATGGCGGCAAGGGCGTTCGGCACGGATCACCGCGTGGTCGTGCTCGAACAGGCGGCGCTGGCGGGTGCGCTCTCGGAAGCGGTCTCCGCGCGCGGTTTCCCCGGCATGGCGGACGTCGACAGTTCGCTGATGCTCTTCGCGGCGAAGATCGCCGGGCGGACCTCGATCGCGGTCTCCGGCGAGTGCGGCGACGAAGTGTTCGGCGGATATCCCTGGTTCCGCGGGCAGGCGGCGCTTGACGGGGACGCGTTTCCCTGGTCGGGTTCGCTGGCGCTGCGCGAGTCCGTCCTGCGCCCGCAGGTGCGCGCCAAGCTCGATCTGCGCGGCTATGTGCGCGCGACCGTGCAGACTGCCATCGAGCGCACGGGCATCGACTGCGCGCCGGACGACCGGGAAAATACCCTGCGGTGCATGCAGCTGCTCTGCCTGTGGTTTTTCATGCCCAACCTGCAGGAACGCGCCGTGCGCATGTGCGAGCACTGCGGACTCGAGGTGTTGACGCCGCTATGCGACGAGCGGCTGGTCCAGTACGTGCTCAACGTGCCCTGGCGGATGAAGTTCATGGGCGGCATGGAAAAGGGGCTCTTCCGCGCCGCCGTGCGCGACCTGATGCCGCGCGCGCTCAACGAGCGCAGGAAGAGCCCCTATCCCAAGACGTGCAGTCCCATCTACACGGAGATCGTCCGCGGCATGACGGCGGCAATGCTCGCCGACCGCGACGCGCCGATTCTCGAGTGGATCGATGCAGAGCGCGTGCGCGAACTGGCGCAGTCGGCGCTCGATCCCGCCGAGACGCCGTGGTTTGGTCAATTGATGGCGGGCCCGCAGATGCTCGCCTACCTGCTTCAGGTAAACACGTGGATGCGCGAGCGCAACGTCACGGTGTCGCTGTGATTTCCGGGACGGTCGTCGGCTCCGGAGAGACGAGGCCGGGATTGGGGAGGAGGACGCTCTTGAGATAGATGCTTCCGGAAAGCGTCTGGGCGGAAATCCCCTCGATGTAGAAGCGAACGCCGTCGATGCCCTCCAGCTCGCACAGCGTGTTTACGATGGCGTAGACGACGCCGCGCTCCGCCGTGGCGTCCAGCGCCTGAGCCTGCCGGTAGAAGTTGGCTGAGAGGTTGACCTGGGCGATGCCGCCGGCGACGGAAATCCCGAGGATGTCGTCGTGGTAGACGCCCGCCGGAAGGACCGGCGCGCCGTCATCCTGCGCCAGCATGGCGTCCATCAGCGCGCAGAGCACGCTCAGCGGAGAGCGGACGCGCACCATCGACACGGCACGTTCGACGCGTTCGAACGTGCCGTCCGCATGCGGAAGGTACAGCGCCACGGCGCTGCCGACGAAGGGCGCGAAGTCGTCGCGGCGGATCAGTCCGTCCGCGAATTCGATCTGCACATCGCCGATGGCGCACTGCCCGACGCGCTCGCCGTCGATCTCCATGGCGATGGCGTCGATTTCTGGCACGAACGAGCAGATGGTCAGCGCCACCGAGCCGATCAGCAGCCCGTCGTCCAATCCCGCCAGCGCCAGGTAGTTGCGCAGCGTGGAGGAGAACTGCAGCGTCAGGACGCGCTCGCCGGCGGGCGTGACCGCGATCGTCGGGTTGTCCACCAGCAGGTCGGCGCCCTCGGGAATGGATGCGGTTGCGCTCGGCGTGGTGAGCGGCCCCTCGCCCAGCGCGCGGATCAATCCAGAGGCGTAGTCGCTGCCGTCAAAGGTGACCGCGCGCAGTTCCGGGACAAGCCATCCGTCCGCCGCGGAGGGAAAGTACAGCGCCGCCGTGCGCTCGATGGTGCCGGTTTCGGATTCGATGAAGTATTCGCGCTCGGCGCTCATCTGCGCGTAGGTGGAGGTAATGGAAGCGCAGGGCTCGGTCTGCACGCCGGGCGGCAGCGAGGCGATCGCCTGACTGCGACCGTCGACGAGCACGCTCACACCCTCGACGCCTGCAATGGACAGCAGCGTGTTGCCGATCGACGCCAGCATCATCAGGCATTCCTGATCGCTGCTTGTGCCGAGGGCGTCCAGCGAGAGGTTGACCGTGGCGATGCCGCAGGCGAACTCGACGTCCAGCAGCTGCGTCTGCGCGGGAATGGCGTTCAGCCGGTCGGGCGAGACGGGGGAGCGCAGCAGTGCGTCGACCGCCTCCTCGCAGAGGTTTTCGTCCGGCGAGACGGCGAGACTGCGCGTGACGGTGGAGAACGATGTGCCGTCGGCGGACACGTACGACAGCGTCACGCTCGCCGGCGCCGCATCCACCGTTTCGCCGAGGATCATGTTCGACGGTTCATCGGCGGGTTCGGGCAGCACGATCTCCGCCTCGGTCTCGGGCGCATAGGGGTCGCGGGCGCATCCCGCCGCCGACAGGCAGAGCGCCGCGATGAGAAGCGCCGCCAGTGCGCGCTTGATGGTCATCCCACTGCTCCCTTCCTCAGAGTTTTTCTGGAAATCTGCATCCCTCGCCGCGCGGCATTCCGGCGCGTTGCGCGGGCGTCAATCCTTTTTCGCCGCCAGCGGCAGCTCGATGGTGAACGTCGTGCCCTTGCCTTCCTCGCTGGCGGCGCTGATCGTGCCGCCGTGCAGCAGGACGATCTGCTTGACGATGGACAGCCCCAGTCCGGTGCCGCCCGTGGCGCGCGAGCGCGCCTTGTCCACGCGGTAGAAGCGGTCGAATATGTGCGGCAGATCCTCGGCGGGAATGCCAATGCCCGTGTCGGACACGCGGATCACGGCGCGCCTGCCGGCGCGGGAGATGCTGGCGTGCACTTCGCCGCCGCGCGGCGTATACTTGATGGCGTTGTCGATGACGTTGTAGAGCACCTGCTGGAGTTTGACGCTGTCGCCGGTGACCTCCACGGATTCGCGTCCGGTGCAGTCCAGCTCGATGCCGTTTTCGCGCGCCAGAGGCGCCAGGCGCTTGACCTGCTCCAGCAGCAGCTCGTTCAGATCGATATCGGCGCTGTTGAGGCGCATGCCGCCGCTGTCGATGTTGACCAGCGTCAGCAGGTCCGATACGATGCGGCTCAGGCGGTCGATCTCCTTGTTGACGTCGTTGAGAAATTCCTTCGTCATGCCGGGATCGAGCGGGTCCTGATAGAGGATCGTCTCGATGAGGATCTTCATCGTGCTCAGCGGGGTCTTCAGCTCGTGCGAGGCGTTGGAGACAAACTGGTTGCGCGTCTTGTCCAGCAGCGCCAGCCGCTCGGACATGCTGTTGAACGCCGTCGCCAGCTCGGCAAATTCGTTGCGACCGCGAACGACGACGCGCGCGCTGAAATCGCCCGCCGCCATCTTGGCGATGCCCTCGCGCAGTTCGCCCACGGGGCGCGTGATGGTGCGCAGCAGAAACACGCTCATGAGGATGACCAGCGCCGCCACCACCACCAGCCATGCGAGGATGCGGATGCGGATGTCGTTTAAGCTCTCGTAGATGTCCTGCACCTGCGACAGGTAGATGACCGCGCCGATGCGCTCGCCGCTGGCAGCGTCGATGGGCGCGGCAAACGCGCCGGTCATCAGATCGGAATAGGGCAGGGCGTTCAGCGCCGTGTTCAGCCAGCCGGCATCCTCGCTCGCGGCGTCGTAAAAGCCGTAGCTCGATGCGCCGCCGCCGAGCACCTCCGCCGCCTCGACGCTTTCCAGCCGCGTGCCGTTGAGCAGCGACAGCGTGTCCACCTGCACGACGCCGTAGCGGTCGAGCACCAGCACGCGGCTGGCGCCGCCGGCGCAGGTCTCGCGCGCGGCGGCGTAGACGGCGGCGACGTCCAGCGCCGCGAACGGGGCGCGCACCTGCTCCGCGAGCGCATCCGCCACGCGCTGGTCGTCGCGCACGCGCTGCGTAAACAGATATTCGCCCACCAGCTGGATCAGCGAAACGCCTACCACGGAGAAGGCGACGCCGATGATCAGCAGGTAGGCGACGAGTATCTTCCAGCGGATCGAGTATAGCCCGGCTTTAATCCTTGTCAGTGAAATAATAGCCAACTCCCCACTTCGTGAAGATGTATTCGGGCTGGCTGGGCACCCGTTCGATCTTCTCGCGCAGGCGGCGGATGTGCACGTCGACCGTGCGCAGGTCGCCCAGATAGTCGTACTTCCAGATCGTTTCCAACAGGTTCTCGCGGGAGAACACCTTGCCGCGGTTGGTGACGAACAGCTGCAGCAGGTCGAACTCCTTCGCCGTCAGGTTGACCTCGCGGTCGCCGACGGTGACGGAGCGGTTGTTCATGTTCAGCTTCAGGTCGCGCACGGTGATGATGCGGGGCGTGTTCTCGCGCTGCATCATCGTGCGGCGGAAGATGGTCTTGATGCGCGCCTTGACCTCGAGAATGTTGAAGGGCTTGGTCATGTAGTCGTCGGCGCCGTACTCGAGGCCGAGGATCTTGTCCATGTCGTCGCCCTTGGCGGTCAGCATGATGATGGGCACATTGCTCTTTTCGCGGATGCGCTGGCAGACCTCGATGCCGTCGATTTTCGGCAGCATGACGTCGAGCAGCACCAGATCGTACTGCCCGCCGAAGAACTTGTTGACGGCCTCCTCGCCGTCGCCGGCGGAATCCGTCTCATAACCGTCCTGTTCCAGCGAATATTTCAAACCTTTTACGATCAGGGGTTCGTCGTCGACGATGAGAATCTTTCTGGCCACGTGGGAACCTCCTTGAGCGCCCCTTCGGCGTCGGATTCAACAGAGCCGAAATTTTGCGTTCATGATTTTGTCATTATTATTATACACGATTGAACCGGGCATTTCAAGGGCGGGTTTGTAAATGTTAGGATTTTCTGCCCGCACTGTACAAACGCGCCGCGAGGTGGTATAATGAAGGACGTATCTGGATACGGTCATACCGGGCGAATGCCCCTTGGAGGTTGGAGGAAGAAGATGCGCACCCGTGCAATCCGCTGTCTGGCGTCGCTGATCGCGATCGCGCTTTTGCTGTTGTTCGCTGCGCCCGCTCTGGCGGCGCCGTCGGATTACGATGCGAGCGCGCCGCAGACGCTGGCGGCGGATCAGCTCTACGCGGACGCAGCCATTGTCATCGACGCAGACACCGGCGAAGTCCTCTTCACCAAGAATGCCAGCGCGCGGATGTATCCCGCAAGCACGACGAAGATCATGACGCTGCTGCTGGCGCTGGAGACCGGATGGGATCTGGACACGGTGGTGACCATTCCGCCCGAGGCGCAGAACATCGCCGCGGACAGCTCGATCGTGCCGGTCTATGCCGGCGAGACGATGACCTTTCGCGACCTGCTCTACGGCATGATGCTGCGTTCCGGCAACGACGCGGCGAACGCCGTCGCCGTGCTGGTGAGCGGCTCCGTGCCCGCGTTTGTCGAGCGCATGAATGCCCGCGCCGCCGAGCTGGGCTGCACGGATACGCATTTCGCCAACGCCCACGGCTATCACGACGACAACCACTACACGACCGCGCAGGACATGGCGCGCATCGCGCAGGCGGGCATGCAGAACGAGACCTTCCGCCAGATTGTGTCCACTTACGCCTACACGCTCAACATTTCCGGTCGCGGCGAGGTGCCGATCACCAACGGCAACCTGATGATCAACCCCGATGGCGCGTACTACGACGAGGACTGCATCGGCATCAAGACCGGCTTTCACAGCCGCGCAGGCTACTGCTTCATTGGCGCGGCGGCGCGCGACGGCGTGTCGCTGATCACCGTCGCGCTCGGCTGTGAGCAGCGGGAATACACGTGGACCGATACTTCGCGGCTGTTTGACTTCGGCTTTTCCTGCTATACGGGCTACTCCGTCGGACAGATGTTCGAGCTGGCGGGCGATGAAATCGCCGCCATCCGCGTCTCCAACGCCGCCGAGGACGACGAGATGGGCGGACTGCTGACGCTGGAGATCACCAACATCAGCGATTCCGAATATGAGCGCATGGTGCGCACGGGCGATGAAGTTGGGCTTGACGCGGCGCTGGCGGACTTTGTGGCGCGATCGTCGGTTGTCCCCGTCAGCGACCTCGCCGCGCCGGTCGTCGAGGGCGAGATCATCGGCAGTTTTTCCTACACGGCGCTGGACGGCGAGGAGATTACCGCTACGGTCATCGCCGGGCGCAGCGTGGAGGAGCAGCCGGAGCCGACGACGGTGTACGACGTGTTCCCCTTCCTGCGCGTGTTCGACAGCACGCTGGTCAAGCTGCTGGCAATCGTGCTGGCGCTGCTGGTGCTCGTGCTGATTCTCCGCGCACGCGCGGCGCGCCGCCGCCGGGAGCGCAGGCGTCAGGAACTGTACGAGCAGCGCCGCCGCGAGTACATGCAGCGCCGCCGCGCCGCCGAGCGCAGCTACTACGACCGCCGCCCGCCGTCCCGCCGCCCCGCGTCGGGCACGCGCCGCCCGCCACAGAGGACGGGGCGGAACAGACGCCGCGACTGAGCGCGATTTTTCCCGCAAGTGCATAAAGCCCTCCGGACGTTCCATACTGGAACCAACGGAGGGCTTTTGCAATGAAGTGGAATGGCTTTGGAATCGGGAAAGCGGCGCGGTGGATGCGCTGCGCGGCATGGCGGATGCGCGCGCGCCGCATCCGCGCGCGGCTCGCGGCGGGATGCGTGAAGTCGGAACGGACGGATGGAATGAACGGCGCTCGCAGCGTGCTGATCCAGTCCGGCGCAGACCGTTTCGGCGGCGCGGGTGATGCGCCTCGCAGGCAGCGGCGCAGCGCGCACGGGTTTCTGGCATTTTGGCGCGGTGTGGCGGGCGGCATCGGCTCAACGCGCGCGTGGGCGAAAGCGGCATTGCTGAAATCAGCTGTGCCCGGCGCTGGGCGGTCGGAAGGCGCGTGCGCCCTGAATCGCGCGGAGCAGGCTCCAGCGAAACAGATGCCGCAGTGCAAGAACGCCGGACATGCGCTGGGCGACGGCTGGCTTGTGCGAATGCGCGCGGCAACGCGCGCGTGGGCGGAAAATGCCTGCGCGATGCTTGGGAAGGCGAAGTGCCGCGCGGGCGAGCGCCTTCGGAAGGTGATCGCGTGGATCAAGCGTGCCGGGAGCGCCGCCGGAAGAACGGCTCGCCGCGTGGCGGGCGGCATATCTGGAGTGCGCGCGTGGGCAAAAGCGATCGGCTTCCACGGGAGCCGCGCGGGCGAGCGCCTTCGGAAGGTGATCGCGTGGATTAAGCGCGCCGGGAGCGCCGCCGGAAGAACGGCTCGCCGCGCGGCGGGCAGCATGTCTGGAGTGCGCGCGTGGGCAAAAGCGATCGGTTCTCACGGGAAAGCGCTGTCGCAGCGATTGTTGGCGCACGTCGTCGCAGGACGAAAGCGCCTGTCGGCGCAGACCGCGCTGTGCGTGCGGAAGTGGAGAGCGAAGGTGTGGTCGCGCATCCAGAAACGCGCCGCGGCGCGCGGTGCGCTTGCGGGAAAATCCTGTGCGGACTTGCGGGAATCAGCTGTGTCCGACGCTGGACAGGCAGAAAGTGCGTGCGCCCTGAATCGCGCGGAACGGGTTCCAGCGAAGCGGACGCCGCGGCGCAGGGCTATCTTGAATGCGCACGTTCCGCGCCGGGTGGTGCGCTGGCTCTGGGCGCAGCGCGAGCCGATTGGCTACTACGCCATGCTCGCGACGGTGCTCATGGCGCTGGGCGCGGCGGCGTACGGTTATCGTTCCGGCGGCGTCGACCGCGCTGCCGTGCTGTCGCCGGAAGCCGGAGCGGCGCGCGCCGTACAGGCGGTTCCTGAACCTACGGCGACGCCGGTGCCTGAGCTGGCGCTGCTCGCACCGGTCGCCGGCGAGATCGTTTCCGGCTATGCCGGGGACGCGCCCGTGTGGTCGGAAGCGCTCGGCATGTGGCAGATCCATCCCGCCGTCGACTTTGCCGCTTCGCCGGGTGAGGCGGTGGTCGCCGCCGCAGACGGCACGGTGACGGAAGTCTACTGCGATCCGCTCATCGGCAATGTCATCGCCGTCGATTGCGGAGAGGTGGGACAGATGCGCTATGCCTCGCTGAACACATTGCAGCTCGTGGAGGTTGGCGCGCAGGTGCGGCGTGGCGAGATCATCAGCTCCGCCGGCACGTGCGCCGCGGAGGCGGAACTCGGCGCGCACGTGCACTTCGAGTACCTTGTCGACGGCAGTCCCACGGATCCGACCGCGCTGTTCGGCGCAGCGTCAGCGCCTGTGCAGGAAGCGCCCGGCGATGCGGATGGCGTTGGGACGGACGGAACGTAAGGTCGGTAGCCGTCGTTGGAATTGACTCGCAGCGGTCCGCGCGCAATTCAGGTGGCAAGCAGGCGCGGCTCCAAACGCATTTCTTTGCGACCTTGCGTCTGCATTGGCGCGGTAGCGATGTGCAGGCACGCGACCGCTGTGCGCTGGCGGTTGGTTCGTCCGGCATGCCGCCGCGCCGTCTGGCGGACAGGTTCGATGCGGCTGAATTGCATCGGGCGCTCGACAGTGGCGCGCCGAACCGTGTGCGCTGCCGCCGCGGCGGTCGCTTGCGCGCCGGCATTTGCGCGCGCCGCGCGGCAAATCCTTTCCTTTTCAGACAAGGGTGACCGTTCATGCGCTGCCGTTCGCGTTGCTCTCGTCGAGCAGTGCGCGCCAGCGCGGGTCGTCCCGGAGGAAGGCAAAGTCATCCGAGCGGAAGGCCGCGAGCAGCCCCTCGCGCACGGATCGCGCGACCTCCTCGCGGACCTCCTTGAACGGCACGTCGGCGTAGAGCGGCGCGCGCGCAAAGCTGTGCAGGTCGGAGGCGCTCTCGAGCAGCTCGCGCGCGATTTCGATCACGGCGCCGGCGTCCTTCTCGGCGAGCGCCGGCTCGAGCAGGCAGCAGGCCTCGTAGTAGCGCCCCATCTCAAAGCAGCGCGCGAGCTCGGACTGCTTCTGCGCGAACATCCGTGCGCGGACCGGATCGCCCTGCTTCATGGCCAGCATGGACAGGTTGGAAAGCGTGGCGGCGGCTACCTGATATTCCGCGAACAGCAGCTCCTCGAGGGCGCGGTATGCCTCCTGCGCGCGGCCCGTCTCCGCGAAAATCTGCGCACGGCGGCGCTTCTTCTCGGGGTTTTCGTCGGAAAAGTAGTCGAGCATCGCCTCCGCTTCGCCATAATTCCGCTTGCGCATATAGAAGGAATACAGGGAATCAGCCGCCGCGCGGCGCGCGCGCTCGCCGCCCTCTTCCAGCGCGCGCGTGTACAGGGCGCGGATGGGCTCGTCGTATGCGTCGGCGTCGGGAATCTCCTGCGGCGCCAGCCGCCGCGCATCCAGGACCACTGCGAGCTGCCACGCCAGCTCGGCGCTGTTGGGATAGTTCTCCAGCTTGGACTTCGCCCACGCGAAGACCTCGGCGTACGGCTTTTCGCCGAACATGGCGTCCATCTCGCGGACGATGGCGGCGATTTCTTCCGGCGACGGTTCGGCGCGGAAGGACAGCAGCGCGTCCGTGGTGACGCCCAGCAGACGGGCGATGGGCTTGAGCAGCGCGATGTCCGGCAGGCACTTGCCGTTCTCCCACTTGTTGACCGCGGAGGCCGTCACGCCCAGCCGGTCCGCCATTTCCTCCTGCGTGATGCCCATTTCGGCGCGCCTGCGGCGAATGACCGATCCAATTTCCATTTCCATCGTTTCCTCCTCCTTTCGGAAATATTGTACCAAAAGAACGCCGAAGGCGCAACGGAGCCTTCGGCACAGGCGCGGCGACGGAATGTGCGCGCCGCTCAATAATAGCGCACGGACACGCGCTTGCCCATCTGCTCGAGGCTCTTGGAGCGCCGGTCGATCAGCTGGAACTTCACGCCGAATGCCAGCGAGAGTTTCGGGTTCTGGTGGGCGGGATTCATGGCGCAGCCGACGAAGAAGTTGATGTCCGTCGCCGGGTCGAAGAGCTCGCGGGCGATGCGCGACGCGCCGTCGCGGCCCTTTTCCCACGATGCGCTCAGCCGCGTGCCGGAGAGGTACTCGTCGGCATATTCGAGCACGCGCGAGATGGTCACCACCGCTTCGGTTGCCAGATCGACGCCGGGCAGGTTGTAGATCGGCGGCAGGTCGCTGTCGGCATAGTCAAGAGATGCCGTCAGCTCGCTGCCCAGATAGCGCGCGGCGATCTTGTTCGTCGTGCCTCCGCAGACGATCCGCGTGCCCGTCTGCGCGAAGAACTCGCCGAGCATCAGGTTGTCGAGCCCGCGCGAGGATGGCGGACCGATCATCATATTCGCGGTGCGGCGGCGGCACAGGCGCATCACCGCTACGGACGTGTCGTCGCCGGGACGACCGTGGTAGAGGCGGTTGCATTCCGATGCCAGCATGCGCGCGATCTGCTTGGCGGTCAGGTCTGGGGAGTAGTGCGCCTCGAGGAAGCGGATGATGTTTTCCCGCTCCCAACCGAAGGCGTATTCCTCGCCGATGCCGGCGTAGATGGCGCCGTCGCTCATCACCACGAGCACGTCGTTTTCCTGCGCCTCGAACTTGCTCTCATAGATCTTCTTGCCCTCGATCATGCGCGGCGCGTAGGCGAAATCGAAGTTGCGTCCGTCGCGCAGCACCACGGTGTGCGGGTTGTCGAACCGCGTCAGTTCCACATAGCGTTGGTCGCGGATCTTGACGATGGTGAATGTCGAGTAGGCGATCTTGCGCACGCTGCACTCCGGAAGGGTGCGGACGATGGTGTTGACGCACTCCTCCACGGACATGCCGCCGGCGCTCATCGTCGCCAGAATCTGGGAGGTGAGCGTCGCCAGAATATTCGCCTTGACGCCGCTGCCCAGTCCGTCGGCGAGCACGCAGATGGCGGTGCCGTCGTCCGCGGCGAACACCACGCGGTCGCCGCAGAGCTGTTCGCCCGCCTTGATGAGGCTGATGTAGCCGGAATCGATGCACAGGTCATTCATCGTCTTGCACCGCCTCTTTGAGCTTTACCAGCATGACCTTGGTCTCCGCCGTCGTCTCGCCGAGGATGGAGGCGATGTTCTGCACCACGCGCATCTGCCGCTCGATGAGCTGGTCTGCCGCTTCGAGCGTGTTGTCCACGACCTCGCGGGAATGGCGCTCCGCCTTCTCGCGCAGGTACGGCAGGCACATCTCCATCTGCGCCTTGCCCTGACAGATCGCCGACGCCATCTCGCGGCAGGTAGGGTAGCCGCAGCAGCCGCAGTTGAGCGCCAGTTCCGCCGTGTGCTTGTTGAGCTTTACCAGCACGCTTTGCAGCTGTTCCTCGTCCGGCATGGTGCGGGCGACCGGGTCGGGCAGGTGCATCTTGTCGACAGGCAGCCGCGAGGTAATGCCGTAGTCGTTTTCGCCGGCATAGGAATTGATAACCACCGTGCCGCCGACGCGGTTTTCGTAGCGGTTGCGGCGGATGGCGGGACCGTTGACACAGCTGCCCTCGCAGGCGGTCATTTCCAGAAAGACCTTCGACACGCGGCCCTGACGCATCTCGTCGAGCGCGGCGATGCAGTCGCCTACGCCGTCGACGGACACGCGGTTCCAGCCCGGCTCGCGCGTCATGGACTTGACAATGCCGTCCTGACGCGGATAGCGCCGCGCGCGATAGCCGCCGCGCATCGCGCGAATGCCGCGATTGACCGGCACGACGCCCGCCTCGTGCATCCAGTTCTTGACCTCGTTGAACAGCAGCACCGAATCGCAGCATTGCGTGTCCAGCGCCTCCGCTTCCTTGGCGTAGCACGGTCCGATGAACACGATGAACGCGCCCGGGTGCTGGTCGCGCAGCAGGCGGCAGTGGACCTCCATCGGCGACTGCACCGGCGCGAGGTACTTGAGCATCTCGGGATAATATTTCTGAATCAGCAGATTGATCGGCGGGCAGCTCGATGAGATCAGCACGTCCGTCTCGCCGGACGCCATGATCTTCTCGTACTCGCGGCTGACGATTTCTGCGCCGATGGCGGTCTCCTGCGCATCGGCGAAACCCAGCTGGACGAGCGCCTCGCGCAGATCCTCGATGGAGCCGACGTCGAAGTCGGCGATGAACGACGGCGCGACACTGGCGATGACCTCGCGACCGGCGCGGATCTGGCGGCGAATGCGCTCGACTTCGCCGCGGTCCTCATTCTGCCCGTGGCGCGGGCATGCAACGATGCATTCGCCGCACTGGATGCATTCCTCCTCGATGATCTCGGCGTGCCCGTCGCAGTAGCGAATCGCCTTGATGAGGCAGTTGCGGATGCACTTGTAGCAGTCGCGGCAGTTGACTTCGCTCAGATGGATGACCTGGACCATCGCCTCTCCCCTCCCGTGCCCGCGCCGGAAACCAGCGCTGCGTCCAATTGTGGGTATAACAATTCAGCCGGAGGGCAGACGCGCCGCCGGCTGAATGCTCATGCGCCGATTTTATCAGACTTTTGTCAGAACTTCCTTGTTGAACAGCTCGTCGACCGCTTCGGGGGCGATGGAGTGGGTCGTGCCGTCGATCGTCACACAGACGCCCTCGCCGCAGTGGCCCATGCAGAACTTGCCGCCAAGCTCGACCTTGTCCGACAGATTGTGCTCCGCGACCAGCTCCTTGAAGCGGTCGACGACGCGCTTGGATCCCAGCAGGTGGCAGGTGCTCCCGACGCAGATGGTAACCTTCATGTAAATCATTTCCTTTCCGATGGATTGCAAGTGCACGTTCGCCCTCTTATCATAGCACATGCAGCGTTAAGAAACAAGGCGGCGCGCTCACTGCCGCGTTCGGAAAAGCGCGTTCCCGCCGCGCGGTGGCTGTCCGTGCGCGCGGCAAGCGCAGGATCATTCGGTCATTTCCTTGAGGATGGCGAGCGCGCGGTCGGGGTAGTTGGTGATGATGCGGTCGGCGCCGGCGCGGATGGTGTCGCGCAGGTCCTTTTCCTCGTTGACCGTCCACGGGTTGACCTCCAGCCCCAGCGCGTGCGCGTGCGCGCATTCGCCTTCGATCTGCAGCTCGGAGAAGTGGGGATGGATGGCGTTCATGCCGAGGTTGTGGGCGTAATCCCACGGGCGAATCAGCGTGGCGTCGTAGAGCGTGCCGCACTTGAGGGTGGGATCGAGCTGCTTGAGGTAGAGCAGGCTGTGGTGGTTGAAACTGGAATAGAGGATGCGGTCGGACATGCCCATCTTCGCGGCGAGCTCGACGCACTTCTCCTCAAGGTGTGGATAGCGGATGCGGCTGTTCTTCAACTCGACGTTGATGTGCAGTCCATAAGGCTTGAGCAGCTCGTAGACCTCGCCGAGCGTCGGTACGGTGGCGTTCTTGTACTCCGGGTGCGTCTTGTTGAAGCGATGCTTCTTCAGTTCGGCGGTCGTCATCTCGCAGATCAGCCCGCTGCCGTCCGAAACGCGGTCGATGGTCTCGTCGTGGGCGACGATCAATTCACCGTCCTTGCAGACGTGCACGTCCAGTTCCACGCCGTAAGCACCCATCTTCGCCGCCAGCCCGAACGCCTCGAGCGCGTTTTCCGCCGCGTAGCCCGACGCCCCGCGAGGGCCGTAGAGGACCTGCATGGTCAAGGCCTCCTC
>CALVPU010000099.1 GCA_944353735.1 uncultured Eubacteriales bacterium
TACCGCTCCTGCGTTTCCCCGCCGCTGCGGGAGGAATATTGCTCCCGCGACTCGCCAGCGCCGCGCGCGGCATAGCTGCTTCGCGTTTCCCCGCCGCTGCGGGAAGAATATTGCTCCCGCGACTCGCCAGCGCTGCGCGCGGCGTAGCTGTTTCGCGACTCCCCGCCGCTGCGGGAAGAATATTGCTCCCGCGACTCGCCAGCGCTGCGCGCGGCGTAGCTGTTTCCCGCGCTGCCAGTTCGGCGCGAGTCGGCGGCGCGCGGTCCGGACGGCGTCCGGTACGTCCGTCTCGCCGCACCGGCGGACGGCGCGCGGTCCCCAGCGGAACCGTCCGCCACGGGCACGCCCTGCGCGTCGACGCGCTGCGCCGGCGGCACGTTCTTCGCTACGCGCCCGACCCGCGGCGGCGCGCCGTCGAGCGGATAGACCCTGCGCCCCGCGCCGGAGCGACCGTCCCTGTGCTTGCCTTCGTTGCTCATATCTGCCTCCCGCGGCGCCGCCGCAATGTATTGATTTCCACGCACGCTGCATGATTATAAATAAGAAACTTCTCCGTCAAGGCGCGCCATGCACGCGCCTCCGACAGGGCACCCCGCCACTCCGGCACGGGCTTGCCGCCAAGTCCGCCGCGCTTTCCTCTGCGCTTCTCCGCAGCGGTTCACGCTTTCCCGCGCCGTCCTGCGTGCTTTCGCACTGCCCCGCGCGTTGCACAGTAGCTCGCACTTCCCCGCACGCCCTCGCGCCGTCCGCGCTTTGCCGCATCTGTCCGCGCCGCCCTGCGCGCCCCTCCGCAGCGCTTCGCGCTTTCCAGCGCCGTCCTGCGTGCTTTCGCACTGCCCCGCGCGTTGCACAGTAGCTTGCGCTTCCCCGCACGCCCTCGCGCCGTCCGCGCTTTGCCGCAACTATCCACGCCGCCCTGCGCGCCCCTCCGCAGCGCTTCGCGCTTTCCCGCGCGCTCCGCAACAGCTCGCGCCTTCCCGCCGCATTCTTTCGCAAAGGCTCGCGCTTCACGCGCCGGCGATCGTCTCCGGGGGGAGCGCCTGCGCCAGCAGCGCTTCCATGCGCTCGCGGCGGCCGGTGACGTACAGGTAGCCGAGCAGCGCTTCCAGCGCCGTGGCGCGGTGGTATTCGCCGGCGTCGGCGTGGCGCGGCGGCGACTGATGCGCGTTGCGCGCGCGGCGCGCCACCGCCGCCTCCTCCTCGCTGAGCGAATCCTCCACGCGCGCCAGCGCCTCGGACTGGGCGTGGGCGCAGACCAGCGCCACTGCGCGGCGGTGCATCGCCCCCACGCGACCGCCCGCGCCGACCAGATGCGTGCGCACGTAGAGGTCGTAAATCGTGTCGCCCAGATACGCCAGCTCCAGCGACCCGGGCAGCGCGTTGTGTGCAAACTTGAATTCCATCCGTCCTCCGTCAATCTCCGGTCCGCTCCGTCAGGCGCAGGTAGCGCCGGTAGGCCTCGTCCCACGCCGCCGTCCCGGCGGGATGGAACGTCCGCGTCGGGAAGGAGCGCTCCACCACCTCGCGCCCGGCGCGCAGGTCCGGCAGCACGCCGGCGGCGATCGCCTGCACGAGCAGGTTGCCGATCACCGTCGCCTCGCCGGGTCCGGCGACCACGTCGCGCCCGATGGCATCGGCGGTGAACTGGTTGAGCAGGTCGTTCTTGCTGCCGCCGCCGACCACGTTCAGCCCGCCGACGCGGCTGCCGAGGATGTCCTTCTCCAGCCGCTCGATCGCCCAGCGGTACTTGAGCGCCAGTCCTTCGTAGATCACGCGGGAAATCTCGCCGCGCCCCTCGGGCACGCGCTGGCCCGTGCGGCGGCAGTACGCCTGCACGCGCGCGGGCATGTCGCCGGGCGCGAGGAAGCCGGCGTCGTCGACGTCGATAATCGCCGAGAACTGCGGCGCCCGCTCCGCCATCGCCACCAGCTCGCCGTAGTCCGCCGCCTCGCCGCGGCGGTCCCACTCGCGCTTGCACTCCTGACTGATCCACAGCCCCATGTTGTTCTTCAGCAGGCGGATGGAGCCATCCACGCCACCCTCGTTGGTGTAGCCGGCCTCGAGCACGGCGGGCGCGGTCAGCGGCTCGGGGACCTCCACCCCCAGCAGCGACCACGTGCCCGACGACAGCCGCGCGAAGTTCCCGCCCCGCGCCGGCGCGGCGGCGAAGGCGCTGGCGGTATCGTGCCCGCCGACGGCGAACACGGGAATGCGCTCCACGCCGCACTCGCGGGCGATCTCCGGCAGCAGGCGACCGCGCGGCGCGCCCGGGCGATCGATCGGCGCCGCCAGATGCTTCGGCAGCCCGAAGCGGCGGAACACCTCGTCCGACCAGTCGCGCGCCGACGGGTCGAGCAGCTGGCTGGTGGAGGCGATGGTGTATTCCACGCCCTGCACGCCGGTCAGGCAGTACGCCAGCAGGTCCGGCATGAACAGCATCGACCGCGCCGCCGCGAGCGCCGGATCGCCGTCGCGGCGCATGGCGAGCAGCTGAAACAGCGTATTGAACGCATTGAAGGCGATGCCCGTGCGCGCGAACAGCTCCTCGCGCGGCATGGTGCGAAACGCCTCCTCCATGACGCCGGCGGTGCGCGCGTCGCGATAGTGCACCGGCAGCGCCAGCAGCCGCCCGCGACCGTCGAGCAGCCCGAAGTCCACGCCCCACGTGTCGATGCCGATGCCCGACACCTGCGCGCCCGCGCGCGACGCGGCGTTGAGCGCGCGCTTCATCTCGAACACCAGCCGCGGCAGGTCCCAGACCAGCTGACCGCAGAGCGTTACCGGATCGTTGGCAAAGCGATGGATCTCCTCAAGCGCCATGCGCCCGCCGCAAAACGTGCCCAGCATCGCGCGCCCGCTCGACGCGCCGAAGTCAAACCCCAGAAAGCTGCGCCCTTCCATGCGTTCACCCCTCCCGCGAATTGGCATAAAACCTCTTTGTACAGTATATCACAAAGCGCACCGCCGGACAAGCGTTTTGCGCAATTTCGTAAAATCCGGAACAATTCGCGCTGGCGCGGTGCATGCGCGCGCCCGAAAACTGCATATACAGCGCGTTTCCACGGGGGAATCCACATTGTCCACGGGGTTTTCCACAGGTTTGGGGGATAAAAAGCGCGAAACGACGGGGTTTTCCACGCTTTTCCACACCCGCGCGGGGATCTGTATAACATCTTTACACAGACCATAGTCTGTTTTGGTCTCTTTTCGCACCGAATCGCGCCAACATTGCGACAAATCACAGAATTTTATGCCGCAATTCCGTCATATTTAACGTTCGTACCGCAATCGAACGGAAATTCGCAGGCAAAAAGTCGGTCAATTTCGCGTCCAGGATGTGTCCATTCATGGGCAAGTTATTACAAAATGATTGCATATACATTTTGCGCGGCGGCGCATGCAGCGCCGCTTCAGCCGATGCGGGCGGTAAAAGTATTGGAAACCGCCTCGTCAAACGGCGCATAGACGCTCGCGCCCATGCGGCGCTCGAATTCGTCGCGGATGGCGAATATGGCGCGCCACTTTTCAGGCGTGCGCTCGGAGACGCCGTGGCGCAGCGCGACGTCGATCAGGCGCTTCTCGATCAGGCACACGCCCTGCGGCAGGCACAGCGCGTCGCACAGCTGGATGAGGCGGTCGAAGTCGTCCATGCGCGCGCGGGCGATGAACTCGGTGATGAAGGCGCGCTCCGCCTCGCTGACGTCCCACTCGCCGAGATAGACCGACGGGTCGGGCAGGGGAAAGGAGTGCGTCAGGCAGATGCGCGCCGCGCCCTCGTCGCCCTTCTCCATCAGCAGGCGGTAGCCGGCGATGGTGTGGTGCAGGTCGCGCACGCCCTCCCAGCGGCCGATGTCGTGCAGCGCGCCGAGCACCCACGCGCGCTCGCCGTCCAGCCCGCAGCGGCGGGCGATCTCCTGCGCCGCGCGGGCGGCGTGCAGGGAGTGGTCGGTCCAGGGACCGGGATTCTGTTCGCCCGCCCATTGCAGCAGCGCGAGCGCCTGATCGCGGTTGAGCATGCCAATCGCCTCCGAAGCATGAATTTGTGCAGAATCTGTATCCTCCTGTGCCATTTTATCCAAAATCGCTGGCACTTGCAGGGAATTTATGTTAAAATGAGAAACAAAGCGACGACAAGGAGGAGATTTCCATGATCAAGGTCACCGTCTGGAACGAAAACGTGCAGGAAAACGGGCTCAAGTTTGCGCCGCTGGACCTGTCCGATCCCGCCGTGCAGCCCTTCAGGGCATTTCTGGAGCGCTCGGAGCGCGAGATCCGCCTCGTCCACCCGGCCGGCATCCACGGCACGCTGGCGAAGCTGTTCGGCGAGGAAGCGGACATGCAGGTCCGCACCGTGACGATGGACATGCCGGAGTGCGGCCTGACGCAGGAAGTGCTCGACGACACCGACGTGCTCGTCTGGTGGGCGCACATCGCCCACGACCGCGTGCCGGACGAAATCGCCATGCGCGTCAAGCAGGCAGTGCTCAAGGGCATGGGCTTCATCGCGCTGCACTCGGCGCACCAGTGCAAGCCGCTGCAGATGCTGCTGGGCACGTCGGGCGCGCTGAAGTGGCGCGAGGACGACCGTGCCCGCGTGTGGTGCACCTGCCCGACGCACCCCATCGCCGCCGGCATCCCGGAATCGTTCGAGCTGCCGGAGGAGGAGATGTACTGCGAGTTCTTCGACATCCCCAAGCCGGACGATCTGGTGTTCATCAGCTGGTACGCCGGCGGCGAGGTGTTCCGCTCCGGCTGCACGTGGACGCGCGGCTACGGCAAGATCTTCTACTTCCAGCCCGGTCACGAGACGCAGCGCAGTTACTTCGTGCCCGAGGTGCGGCGCATCCTCAAGAACGCCGTGCGCTGGGCGGCGCCGGCAATGCGCATCGCGGAGATCTCCTGCCCGCACGCGGAGGTCTCGGCGGAGGCGAAGTATCGCGCGCAGCAGAAGTGACGCACCGTCGAATCCCCCAAGCCGCGAACGGAACGCCGTTCGCGGCTTTCGCCTGTGCGGGAGACGCCCGATCGCCGGCAGGAATGCCCGCGGGCTTCGGGCGCGCGCATTTTTCACACGCGCGGGAGATTTCCAACCGCAACCAGGAATGCCCCGCGGGCTTTGGCGCTCGCATTTTTCGCTCGCGCGGGCGCTTCCGCGGCGGCACAGAGACTTCGCCTGCGCAGCGGGTTGCGGTGTGCCGCGCACGATGCGCACAGTTCGCTAGAAAATAATCACAGCTTCGCCGCGCAGCGGGTTGCGGCGCGCCGGCTGGCGCGGAGACTTTACAGTTGGCGGGGCAGGAATCCGGCGCGAAAGCGCAGAAAATTGTCCTGTTACAGGCAAGTCCTCGACGACCTCTGAAAGGAATTTTCCATGATCGAGTCCATCCACATCCGCGGCGCGCGGGTCCACAACCTCAAGGGCGTGGACGTCGACGTGCCGCTCAACCAGATCGTCGCCATCGCCGGCGTGTCCGGCTCGGGCAAATCGTCGCTGGCGCTGGGCGTGCTCTACGCCGAGGGTTCGCGGCGCTATCTGGAGGCGCTGTCGACCTACACGCGCCGGCGCATGACGCAGGCCGCCCGGGCGGACGTCGACGAGGCGCTCTACGTGCCGGCGGCGCTGGCGCTGCACCAGCGCCCGGGCGTGCCGGGCATCCGCAGCACCTTCGGCACCG
>CALVPU010000100.1 GCA_944353735.1 uncultured Eubacteriales bacterium
GGACTGCAGAATCGGGGAATTCGACTTGCTGGTTACCTTTTCTCTACCCTTGCGAATCAACTGGTTGATCGTCGGCATGGAAGAAAAGCACCTCCTGGACTATTATGCGAGTGATTGAGGATCTATATACACTTCCGCAACCCTGGAAGAGCTATAGCGTGAAGAAACCGTCACTTGCGGATGCCGGCGGACGCCGTGCGGACGTCCACGCCGCACGCCTCGCCCAGCTGCTTCATCGAGTCGACCTCGACGATGCGGACGTTCGCGCGGTTGCAGGCGTCCCGAACCTGACGGACGATGAACAAATCGGCGTCCGCCGCCAGATAGACCTCCGCGATCTCTCCGGCGAGCACCGCGCGCAGCAGCCGGCGTGTGCCGACGACCTTGTCGCTGTTTCTCAGCTTTTCGAGCATACGCGCACCTCTCTCCGATTTACTCAACTCTACCAGCATAGCATCAACCGTCCGACTTGTCAAGCAGATTTCGGGCACGCGGGGCCCTTCCTGCGAAGATTTAACACCTCGATGCGCGAATGTTTGCGTTCGCCTCGCTTTCTCCTTCCCCGTCGGAGCGGCAAGCGGGCGAATCGCCCGCGAAAGAGCCGGTTCGCCCGCCAAAATCAGAAAAACGCTCCAAGGTCTCTGCGCATCGCAATTCCCCGGAGCAAGTCGATCTGGTCTATTCCCGCCTCCATCTCAACGAATCGGCGCCGCGGTTAAAGTTTTCGACGTTCGCCTCATATTCCGCCTGATGGCGCTGCTCCGCCGAATAAATGAAGGCGGCGGCTGCGGCGACGATCACCACGGCGGCGATCACGGCGATGATCTTCTTCATGCGATTTACCCCCCTTAACGGGTTGCGCATCCCGCATAGATTTCGGTTCTATTGTAGGGCATAACCGCAGGTTTGTCAATGGGGCGCCGTCGCGGATCGCGCCCGGCGGCGGACACATCCCCCCGCATCCGCCGCGCGTCAAACCGACCCCAACCCTGCCGGATGCGCTGCCGCATGGACGGCATTCCCCCGCGTCCGCCGCACGTTGAGCTTTGCGCCCACGTCTTGGCGCTGTGCCTGCGGGCGCATTTGCAGCCGCCATGCACTGAACCGGTCCTCGCCTCGGCAAGCGGAGCGCGCCAGGCCGCCGCGACCGCTCCGACCAGCGCCTTCGCCGTCCATCGCACGCAACGTGAAAAAGCGCGCGCCGCCGCGCCATCCAGCGCCTATCCGCGGCGCGCGCCGTCTCCGCGCATCTATTTCGGATCGAACTTCACAATCGGCCTGAGTCCCACGGCCATGTAGCGCACGTCGTCGCGACCGCCGAATCCGTGCGCGCGCCAGAAGTTCAGCCCCGCCTCGTTGTCGGCAAACACGAGGATCGCCGCCTTGGCGATTCCCTCCGCCTTCAGCGCGTCCAGCGCCGCGCGCACCAGCGCGCCGCCCACGCCGCGCCCGCGCATCGACGGCGACACCGCCGCGTGGTAGAGGTGTCCCCGGCGCCCGTCGTGCCCGGCGAGAATCGTGCCCACGACGCCCTCCGGCGCGCGCGCCACGAAGCAGGTGGACGGATTGCGCGCGAGGAAGCGGGCGATGCCTTCGCGCGAATCGTCCACGTCGTTGAGCCCCGTGCCCGGCGTGCTGCGCCACAGCGCGGCGATCGCGTCGTAGTCCTCGGCGCGCATCGGCAGAATCGCCGCCGGCGCGTCCGGCGCGCCGCCGAACAGCCTGCGCGGATCGTACAGCGCCTCCGCCCACTCGCCGGCGTCGATGATCGCGCACAGCTCTCCATAGGTCGCCCAGCGCGCCCCGACGACCTCGTCTGGCTGCAGCGTCAGCGCCTCCAGCGCGCCTTCCCAGCGAAACAGCCAGACGTCGGCGAAGTCGCGCGCCCTGCGCTCGCTGAGGAGAAACGTCCCCGCCTCCGGCGCAAGCGCGATGCCCAGTTCTTCGCGCACCTCGCGCAGCGCGGCGCCAAGGCTGTCCTCGCCGGCGATCACGGCGCCGCCCACCGTCTCCCAGCACAGCGGATACGCCGGCTTGTCCGCATGGCGCCGCGAGAGCAGAAAGCGCCCCGCGCCGTCGCGAATCCAGACCTGAACCGAGCGCGCGTAACAGCCCTCCGGCACCGGCTCGCCGCGCACCATCAGCCGCCCCAGCGGTCGGCGTTCGGCATCGTACAGCATCCACTTTTCCTCCACGAGCATTCCTCCCCCGCGACCAGCCGCCGCGCACTTTTCTCCCGCCGCATGGCGGTCGGGCAACCGATTTCATTGTAGCGGCTTTGCCGGGCGATGTCAAGCGCGGAAGCGCGCGTTCTCCCGTCGCGCGCTTTGGTCCGCGCAGGCGGCAGGCGTTCCCATTTCCGACTCGCGCGCAGCTCGCATTGGCGATTGCGGTATGCGCCGGTTTCCCTTTCCGATTCGCGGGCGTGCACGGATGCGCAGGTGCTCGATGTTGTCGCATGCTGCCTGCATTTTCTGATTCGCGCGCATGCGCGGCAGCGCAGCCTTCCGCATGATTCCAGCACACGGCGCCCATTTTCCGGCATTTGCACCCTACAGATATGAAAGCGCCCTGCAGGCCGCCGGAGCAGCCGAGATTGCGTTGAAATCCATTGGCGACTCGCCGCCCTCCCGGATGTCCGCCCGGCGCCGCCGCGAACATATCCCGAATCAACAGGACCAACCGCAACCAGACCAGCCGCCAAAAATAACCCTTGACAGTTCGCGCCGCGCGTGCTATCCCATATATACCGCTTGTATCCGGCGGAGGTTGAGTGTGAGTCAACCCCCTTGCGATAAGGTCATTATGCGATCTCGTCGGTGCTATCGCTTGCACGGACTACGCCATTCGACCACATCCAACCATATCGCGTAGGATACAGCGGTCGCGGCATATCGTCACCCCCTAACATTTGGACTTGCAAGGGATAAGGGCTTGAGCTTGGTGGGCTATCGCTCTTGTCCCTTGCTGTCGTGTGAGTTTCTGTACCCATCCGCCGGCGCAG
>CALVPU010000101.1 GCA_944353735.1 uncultured Eubacteriales bacterium
GACAAAGGGCTCGAGGTTGCCAACCTCGACCGCGCGACGGCGGCGCGCTGCGTTGCGCGCTGTCCGCGCCGGCTGGCGGTGTGGAGGGTGGACGATCCCGCCGAACTGGCGATGTTCCTGTGCGCCGGCGTGCGCAACGTCACCACGCGCGAACCCGCGCTGGCGCTGCGCATGCGCGCGGCGCTGCGACCGAGCGACGGCGAGGCGGTCGCGGCTTTCCATCGCGATTGGGACGAATTCCCCGGTCCGGCGCGGCTGGTCGGCGGCGATCACATCGTCCGCGCGGCGAACGGCGCGGCGCGGCGCGCGGGCTTCGTGGAAGGCGCGACCTGCGCCGCCGTGCCCACGGCGAACCGCCATCGCGGCTGCCTGCTGGCGCAGGCCGTCGGCGCGGATGCCCGGGCGCGCTTCGACATTTCCGGCGGCATGGCGCGCGGATGGCTGCCCGTGGCGGGCAGAAACGACCTGACGGTGCACTTTTCGCTGCGAATGCCTCCGGAGGACGCGCGATGACCATGAGGCCGTACAGGACGCTGCTGCGCGCGGCGTCGGACGAATTCGTCGTCAACAAGTCGCGCTTTATCGGGCACGGCAGTCCCTGCGAGACAGAGGAAGAGGCGCTCGCCTTTCTCGCCGCAATCCGCGCGCGCCACAAGGACGCCAGCCACAACTGCTATGCCTACATCGTCGGTGCGAACATGGGCATCATGCGCTATTCGGACGACGGCGAACCGGGCGGCACGGCGGGCATGCCGATCATCGAGGTGATGAAGGCGCGCGGCGTGACGAACTGCGCCGTGGTGGTCACACGCTATTTCGGCGGCGTGCTGCTCGGCGCGGGCGGACTGGTGCGCGCCTATTCGCAGGGCGCGGCGGCGGCGCTGAACGCCTGTGGCGTGGGCGTGATGCACCCGACGGCGCGCTATCTCGTCGAGGTGCCGTATCCGCTGCTCGGGCGGGTGGAGTTCTTTCTCAAGTCGGAGCCGGCGATCGTCGAGGAAAAGCAGTTCGCCGATGCGGTTATCCTGACGCTGATCGTGCGCACGGCGGACGAGGCGGGATTTGTGCGGCGCATGATCGACTTCACCGAGGGGCGGCTGGAACCGCTGCGCTGCGAGGAATTCTACCATCCGTGGCGAGAGGATCAGGAACGTGCTGTGCAGGAATGAGAAAGCGCGATGTGCGCAAGCGCGGCCCGAGGACTGAAAACCGCGCGTGGCGATGGGAGCGCGGCGCGGAGGCTGCGGTTGCTCTTTTGGCGACTTGCCTTCAGCTTTATGAGCGATGCGCTGCGGACGCCGTTTTGCCAGCGCGCCGCGGGTGCGTACGGGAATCATGCTGGGGCGGCGCTTTGCCCAGCGCGGAGATGTGTACGGAAAGCTTGCCGGGGCGGAGAGGATGGGAAGCTGAATGATCCAACACGACGTGCCGGCGGGGGTGCCGGCGATGGCGCTGGAGCGCTATGTGCGCCGGGCGTGGCCGCTGATGCCGACGCGGGCGGTGCGCGAGATGTTCAAGCGCCGCGACGCCAAGGTCAACGGTGCGCGCTGCGGCGCGGGCGATCCGGTGCGCGGCGGCGACCGGCTCGCGCTGTACCTGCCGGACAGTTGCCTGCCCGGCGCGGTGGAATGGGTCTATGACGACGGCAGGCTCGCGGTTGCGGTCAAACCGCAGGGACTTCCGGTGGATGTCGACCGCGACGGCGTCGGCGCGGATACGCTGCTTGCGCGGGCGCGGGCAGCGCATCTGTCGGCGCGGCTGTGCCACCGGCTGGACGCGGCGACCGGCGGACTGGTGATGTTCGCGCTGGATGACGAGACCGAGGCGCAGGCGCTGGCGGCGTTTCGGGCGCACGCGCTCGATAAGCGCTACCTCGCCAAGGCGCGCGGCGGCTTCGAGCGGCGCGAGGGCACGCTGCGCGCCTGGCTGGTCAAGGATGCGCGGCGCGCCGACGTGCGCGTCGTCCATCGCGCGGCGAGCGGCGCCAAGGCGATCGAGACGCGCTACCGCGTGGTCGGCGAAGCCGACGGCATCGCGCGCGCAGTGCTGGAGCCGGTCACCGGGCGCACGCATCAGCTGCGCGCGCACATGGCAGACTTCGGTCATCCGCTGCTCGGCGACGACCACTACGGTGACCGCGCGTTCAACCGCCGCGCGCCGGGCGTGCTGTGCCTGTGGTGCGGCGAGATCGAAATTGGAAAAGACAGCCCGCTGGCGCGCTATCGCGGCATGACGTTCGCCGCGCCGCCGCCGGACTGGTGGAAGGATGGAGGTTGATTGCAATGGGCATCCGATTCATTGCCTCGGACGTCGACGGCACGATTCTGCCGCGCGGAGGCGAGATCTCGGAGCGGACGCGCGACGCGGTGCGGCGGTGCGGAGAGCAGGGCGTGCCGTTCGTCATCGCCAGCGGTCGCTGGTATGTTTCGGCAAAGGAGATCGCTGACCGGCTGGGGCAGCGCGAGGGATACATGATCATCGCCAACGGCGGCGCGGTGGTCGACATGGCGGGCAAGCCGCTGATGGAATGGGTGATGACGCGCGATGAAGCGCGCAGGGCGTACGACATCGCCCGTCGCCGCGACGTGATGGTCAACTCGTTCGTGCGCGACGCGGTTTACCGCGTCAATACGCGCGCGCTGAAGCGCCCGGTGAAAGGGCTGGGCGACTATCTCGGCGGCGCCTATCACATGGTCAACGACGACCGCGAGGTCTTTGAGGAATGCGGACTGCGCGCGCCGTACAAGCTGGAGGCGTATGGCGACGATCCCGCCGTGCTCGCTGAACTGCGCAAGGAGCTGGTCGAGGCCGGATACAGCGTCTCCAGCGCCTATGCCGACAACCTCGAGATCATGCCCGCCGGCTGCGGCAAGGGCACGGCGGTGCGCTGGCTGGCGCAGCGCTTCGGCGTGGCGGTCGAGGAATGCATGGCGTTTGGCGACAACACGAACGACCTGTCCATGCTCGAGGCGGTCGGCTGGCCTGTCGCGGTGGAAAACGCCGTGCCGGAACTGCGGGCGATGGCGCGCGTCGTCGCGCCGGACTGCGCGCGCGACGGCGTCGCGCAGGTGATCGAGCGCGCGCTGAGGGGAGAGATCGGATGATGCACGTCGTGTTGGTCAATCCGGAGATCCCGCAAAACACGGGCAACATCGCCCGTACCTGCGCCGCCACGGGGGCGACATTGCACCTGATCGAGCCGCTGGGCTTTGAACTGTCGGACAAGTACCTCAAGCGCGCCGGGCTGGACTACTGGCGGCTGATGCGCCTCGAGGTGCACGGAAGCTGGGCGGCGTTCCTTGCCGCCTATCCGCAGGCGCGGCTGTGGCTGGCGTCGACCAAGGCGCCGCGCAGCTATGCCGGCGCGTCGTATGCGGCGGACGACTTTCTGGTGTTCGGCTGCGAGACGAAGGGCCTGCCCGAAACGCTGCTGGCGGAGCGCTATGACCGCTGCATCCGCATTCCCATGCGCCCGGAAGCGCGGTCGCTGAATCTGGCGAATTCCGTCGCCGTCGTGCTCTACGAAGCGCTGCGGCAGCAGAGCTTTCCCGGTCTGCGCGGCGAGGGCTCGCTGAGCGCGCCGCCGCCGGAAGGCGATTGGCAGGACTATCTCTGAGACAAAGCACAGCCGCCGCGAGCCATGCGCCCGCGGCGGCTGCCGCATATCGGAAGAAATTCGGACGTGCCCTCCGCTGCCGCTCAAGAGGGGCGAGCGCCTGCCGGAAGGATGGAAAAGCGCCGCAAGGGGGAACGTGCCTGCGCGGCGCGATTTGCCTGCCGGAATGCGGTGTGGCGAAAGCAGACGCCTGCGGACGCCGACGTCTGGCAGGGAGCGGGATGCCCGCGCAGCATGGTCGCCTGTCGGAATGTGGCGCGGGGAAATACCCGCGCGGCGCGGTTCTGCGGTCGTTCACAGGATGTTCGCCAGCTCGCCGAACGCGTCGCCCAGCGCATCCAACAGATCTGTGCCTGCGGCGGAGATCTCGTCGAACAGCTCGCCGCTGAACAGCAGCTCTGCGTTCGCCGCCTGTCCGGTGAAGGCCAGCAGCAGCCCGGCGGCGTTGCGCCAGTCGTCGGTGGAGAGCGCCGTCGCGCCGGCGAGCGAATCCTCGAGCGCCGCGGGCGCGACGGACACAGCGAACTCGAGGCGCTGCGCGGGGGCGAACGCTTCGATGCTGAGGAAGTCGCCGCCATGGATGCCGGCGATCCCGCGCCCGCGCCACGCGCCGCCCGTGCCCGTCAGTTCGACGAGGCAGCCGTACGGCACGGCGACCGTGCCGCTGGCATCGGCCTGCAGGCGCAGCGTGCCCAGCCGCAGCTCTGCGGCATCGCCGGGGATCAGGTGGAACAGGTCGAGGCGGAAGTCGAGCTCCGCGGCGGGCGCGAGCTCCTTGAAGCCGCGCATGACCGCTGCGCTGACCGCGCCGTCCTCGCCGAGGAGG
>CALVPU010000102.1 GCA_944353735.1 uncultured Eubacteriales bacterium
TTCACCTCGGACGGCGTGCGCAGCTTCTGGCTGCTGGCGATGTGCAACCTGCTGCTCGCCGCCGCACTGCTCCCGCCGCTGGCGGCGCTGGCGGACTGGCTGGCGCGCGGCGCGGCACGGCGTTACCTGTACCGGCTGCTGGCGATGGCGGGCGCGGTATCGCTGGAGATCTACCTGCTGTACTCGCGCGTGTACGCCCTGCTGGGACGGATCGACGTCTACCAGTCCGGCACCGCCAGCGCCGACAAGCGCATACTCGCCGCGCTGGCGCTGACGCCGCTGTGCGCCGCGGCGCTGCGCGCGCTGTGCCGCGCGATCGAGCGCCTCTTCCGCAACGCCGAAGCTCCGGAGCGCAAGCCGCACGGATGACAACGGCACATCGCGCGAAGCGATTCCTTCCGCAACGCCGAAGTTCCGGAGCGCAAGCCGCGCGGATGACAATGGCGCGGCAGCGCTCTGCACACGTCCGCGCCCTGCATAAAGGGCGTTCATTGGCGCAGAAAAAGGCACTCCCCGGCTGACCGGCCGACAAAAGCGCGTGGAAAGCGAAGTGTTCGACTGGCGCAGGAAGGCGGACGTTCTGCGCACAGCGCGCGCATCTCGCGGCAGCGCCGGTCGCCGCATCTCGCGACGGCAGGTTGAGCTTCGCATGTCGGTCGCCGCAAGCGCCGCTCGCTGACGCGCAACCACCCTGCGGCGCTTTGCGCCCATGCGACAGCGCTTGGGTGGCTGGGCTCGCCGCGCGCCACATTGCGATCTTATCGCACGCAAGCGCGCGAACACGCTGCCATGCGGCAGAAACGCGCGCGCAGCTGCAGACAATCTTCAATCACTGGATGCGGCCCCGTCTGCCGGGCCTGCAGATCCATCGCAACAGGAGGTTTTTTCCATGAGATTTGGCATCCACACGCTGGACGACTTTGACGTGCGCGGCAAGACGGTGCTCTGCCGCGTGGACATGAACCAGCCGGTCGACCGCGCGACGGGCACGCTCAAGAGCATCGCGCGCATCGCCGCCTGCGCGCCGACGGTGAAGGAGCTGTCCGACAAGGGCGCGAAGGTCGTGCTGCTGGCGCATCAGGGCAGCGACATCGAATACAAGAACTTCTACACCACCGTGCCGCACGCCAAGGTGCTCACCGAGTTGCTCGGCCGCGAGGTGCGGTTTGTCGAGGACGTCTGCGGCCCGACGGCGCGCGCGGCGATTCAGGGCATGAACGACGGCGAGATCATCCTGCTGGACAACGTGCGCTTCTGCTCCGAGGAACAGACGCTGTTCGAGATAAAGCTGCAGCTCACCCACGAGCAGCAGGCGCAGACCGAGGTCGTGCGCAAGCTCGCGCCGCTGGCGGACCTCTACGTCTGCGACGCCTTCGCTGCCGCCCACCGCGACCAGCCGACGCTGTGCGGCTTCGAGCAGCTGCTGCCCTCGGCGATGGGCAGACTGTTCGAGCGCGAGTACTGCGTCGTCTCCGAGCTGATGGAGAATCCGGCGCACCCGTGCGCGTTCGTGCTCGGCGGCTCCAAGATTTCCGACGCGTTCATGATGATGGAGACGGTGCTCAGCTCCGGCGCGGCGGACGTCGTGCTCACCGGCGGCCTCGTCGGGCAGATCCTGCTCGCCTCGCAGGGCGTGGAGATCGGCTCCGGCACGCGCGGATTCATCGAAAAGTCCGGCTACGGCGAGTTCATCGGCAAGGCGATGGGCATCTATGCGCACTATGAGGACAAGATCCTCCTGCCGGTCGATCTGGCGCAGGTCGTGGACGGCGAGCGCGTCGAGGCGAAGGTCGGCGAAATCCCCGCGGACTTCGACGCCATCGACATCGGCTCGGAGACGGCGAAGAAGTACGCCGACGCCATTCTCGCCGCCAAGACCGTGTTTGCCAACGGTCCCGTGGGCGTGTTTGAAAAGCCATGGGGCGAAACGGGCACGAAGGCGCTGTTCGAGGCGATGGCGCGCACCGAGGCGCACACCGTCGCCGGCGGCGGCGACAGCGAGACCGCGGCGGCGAAGTATGGCGTGACCGACCAGATCGGCTATATCTGCACCGGCGGCGGCGCGCTCATCCGCTTCCTCACCGGCGAAGAGCTGCCCGTGGTGCACGCGCTGCGCCACGCCGCCAAGGCGTTCCCGGCAAAGGCTTGAGAGGAGGCGCGCGCATGAAGCTTGACTTTGGATTCGGCGCCGGCGTGCAGTCGGTCGAGGTGCCCGAGCGCAACCTGCTCGGCGTGCTGATGGCGAACGAGGTGCCGAAGGGACTGACCGACGAGGCGGAGGTCGCCCGCGCGCTGGCGCACCCGATCGGCGCGCCGCGCCTGAAGGCGATCGTCCATCCCGGCGAGAAGATCGCCATCGTCACCTCGGACATCACGCGCCCCTGCCCGACGTGGCGCATCATGCCGGCGCTGCTGGACGAGCTCTACGCAGCCGGCTGCCGCCGCGAGGACATTTCGCTGGTGTTCGCGCTGGGCAGCCACCGCCGCCACGCGCCGGAGGAACAGAAAAAGCTCGCCGGCGAGCGCGCGTGGGCGGAAATCCGCTGCATGGACAGCGATCCCGCCGACTGCGTGCACATGGGCACGACCGACTGCGGCACGCCGGTGGACGTCACGCGCGCGGTCGCCGAAGCGGACCGGCGCATCTGTCTGGGCAACATCGAGTACCACTACTTCGCCGGCTACTCTGGCGGCGCGAAGGCGATCATGCCCGGCTGCTCGACGCGCGACGCCATCCAGTCGAACCACCGCATGATGGTGCGCGAGGAGGCGCACGCCGGCAACCTCGACGGCAACCCGCTCAGGCAGGACCTCGAGCAGGCGGCGGCAATCTGCGGCGTGGACTTCATCGTCAACGTCGTGCTCGACGAGCACAAGCACATCGTCTGCGCCGTGGCGGGCGATCTGGTGAAGGCGCACCGCGAAGGCTGCAGGTTCCTCGACCGCATGTACCTCAAGGAGCTGGACCGCCGCGCCGACATCGTGCTCGTCTCGCAGGGCGGCGCGCCGAAGGACCTGAACCTCTATCAGACGCAGAAGGCGCTGGACAACGCCAAGCACGCCGTCAAGCCCGGCGGCACGATCATCCTCATCGGCTCCTGCCGCGAGGGGCTGGGCGAGAAGGTGTTCGAGCAGTGGATGCTCTCCGCGCCCACGCCCGAGAGCATGATCGAGCGCATCGGCCGCGACTTTCAGCTGGGCGGACACAAGGCCGCCGCCATCGCCATGGTGCTCAAAAACGCCGAAATCTATCTGGTCAGCGATCTGGACGACGATTTCGTGAAAAAGATCTTCCTCAAGCCGGCGAAGTCGGCGCAGGATGCGCTGGACCGCGCCTTTGCCCGCCTCGGTCCCGACGCCACCGTGCTGGCAATGCCCTACGGCGGCTCGACCCTCCCCCGCGTGCGGGAAGGATAGGCCGCAGCCGCGGGCGGAAAAGGCGAAGCGCCGCTCGACGCTTTTTCCTGTGCGCAAAAGCGCCCGGCGGCTCGATTCTCCGCCGTACACAGAAAAGGCGGAGCTGAAGGTGGCGCTCTGCACGAGCACGCCGTCGAGCCCAGCGCTCCGCCGCGGCGGGAAAGGCGAAACGCCACTCGACGCCTTTTCACATGCGCAAAAGCGCCCGGCGGCTCGATTCTCCGCCGTACACAGAAAAGGCGAAGCTGAAGGTGGCGCTCCGCACGAGCACGCCGTCGAGCCCAGCGCTCCGCCGCGGGCGGGAAAGGCGAAGCGCGGCGGTCAGCGCTTTTCTCCATGCCGCAGGATACGAAAAACCGCCGGCGCAGCGTTGCCGCCGGATGGTTCCGACCACCATTGCCGACCGCGCATTCGTGCCGGCGCGCGAAACCAAAACACAGGCGCCGCTGGGTTCCCGCGAGGAACCCAGCGGCGCACTTTTGCGTTTTTCGCCTCAACATGCTCCGCGGCTTGCATCCGACGGGCTCGCCGCACCGGCGCCTTCGCCTGCATCCGACGGGCTCGCCGGACCGGCATCACCGGCGGCGCATTCGTCCATGTCCGGCGCAGCGCTTGCACCAGCGTCCAGCGCCGCCTCCGCGCCGCCGTCCGACGCTTCGCCCGCGCCGGAATCGAGCTCCTCGTGGAGCATGCGGTAGATGGCGGCGGCGACGCCCTGCGGCAGTCCCGGAACCTGCTCGATCTCCTCCAGCGAGGCGGCGCGCAGCGCCTCGACGGTCCGGAAGTGCTTCAGCACCGCCTTGCGGCGCGCCGGTCCAACGCCGGGCACGCCGTCGAGCTGCGAGGCAACCGACGCCCTGCCGCGCAGGCCGCGATGATGGGTGATGGCGAAGCGGTGCGCCTCGTCGCGCAGGCGCTGAATGAGGTGCAGCGCGTTGGAACGGCGGTCGAGCACGATGGACATGTCGCTATACGGCAGCACGATCTCCTCGATGCGCTTGGCGAGGCCGAACATCGGAATGTGCAGCCCGAGGGCGTGCATGGCGTCCTGCGCCGCGGCGAGCTGCCCGCGACCGCCGTCGATGAGGATCAAATCGGGCAGGTCCGAGAACTTGCCGCCGCGCGGGTCGAGTCCCTGCGCCTGCCGCTCGGCGAGCTCGGTCAGGCCGTGGGAGAGGCGCCGCGTGATGACCTCGTGCATGGAGGCGAAGTCGTTCGCGCCCTGCACGGTCTTGATGCGGTAGTGGCGGTATTCGCGGTTGGCGCTGACGCCGTCGATCATCACCACCTCGCTGGCGACGCTGAGCGCGCCCTGCGTGTTGGAGATGTCGTAGCCCTCGATGCGCCGCGGCGGCCTGTCCAACCCGAGCACGTCGGCGAGCTCCTCGACGGCGCCGACCGTGCGCGCGCGGGTGTTTGCCAGCCGCCGGTCGATCTTCTCCGCCTCGTCGCGCAGGTTCTTCAGCGCCACATTGACGAGCCGGAACTTGTCGCCCTTGCGCGGCGTCTGGATGTAGACGCGGTGACCGGCGCGCTCGGACAGCAGCTGCTCGACGATGTCCTGCTCCGGCGCGATGGTGGACAGCAGGATCTCGCGCGGCGGAACGTTCTCTTCGCCGTAGTACTGCAGCATGAACTGGGTGAGGATCTCGCCGGCGGGATCGTCGCCCGCGCCGTCGAGCGTGAAGCGCTCGGAGCCGATCAGCCGCCCGGAGCGCACGAACATCAGCTGCACGAGCGCGTCGGCGTCGTGGTGGAGCACGGCGATGACGTCGCGGTCGGCGTCGTTGGTGGAGATGGCGGTCTGCTTCTCGAGCAGCGCCTCCACGGCGCGGATGCGGTCGCGG
Organism: uncultured Eubacteriales bacterium; assembly: GCA_944353735.1. Lineage (GTDB taxonomy): Bacteria > Bacillota > Clostridia > Christensenellales > Aristaeellaceae > Faecivicinus. The sequence goes on from CALVPU010000102.1 coordinate 5,265, forward strand.
TAGACGGCGGCGCTTTCGTAGTTCATCTCTTTGGCGCACTGCGCCATGCGCGCCTTGAGGGCGTCGAGCACGGGCTTGTAGCGCCCGTTGAGGAAGTCGAGCGCGCCGTCGAGCGCCTGGCGGTAGGTCTCCCGCGAGACCTTTCCGGCGCAGGGCGCCATGCAGCGACCGATCTGGTGCTGCACGCAGGGGCGGCGCGGCTTGTCCGGGTGGATGGCGTAGGCACAGTCGCGCAGCGGATAGATCATGTGCAGCACGTCCATGACCTCGCGCACGATCGTCGCGCCGCGATAGGGCCCGAAGTAGCGCGCGCCGTCGCGCTCCTGCCGGCGGGCAAGCTCGATGCGGGGGAAGTCTTCGCTCAGGTCGACGCGGATGTAGGGATACGCCTTGTCGTCCTTGAGGAGGATGTTGTAATGGGGCATGTGGCGCTTGATGAGATTGCACTCGAGCGTGAACGCCTCCAGCTCGCCCTCGACGAGCATGATGTCAAAATCGTCGATCTTCTCCACCATGGCGCGCACCTTGGGCGTGTGGGCGCGGTAGGCGTGGAAGTACTGCGAGACGCGGTTCTTGAGGTTCTTCGCCTTGCCGACGTAGATGATCTCGCCCTTGGACTTCATCAGGTAACAACCGGGCGAATCCGGCAGGTTCGCCAGCTTCCATTCGAGCTCGGCGTTCATGAAATCACCCCCATTGCGAAGTCGCACGCGCGCGCGAACCGCCTTACAGGGAAACCCTGCGGTCCAGCAGCGCGGCGCAGCCGAACAGCGACAGCAGGATCGACGCGAGGCAGACGCCCATGGTCGGCAGCAGCGCCGGAACGACCTGGCTCGTCAGCAGCTCGGCGGTGGTTTGCACGCGCACGGCGGCGCTGCCGCTTTCAAAGACCGCCTCCACCTGTCCCATCTCCATCGGCGTGGGGAACTGGTCGCAGATCGCGGCGATCGCCCACGTCAGCGCGAAGAACAGCAGCAGCGACGGCAGCCAGCGCCACTTCTTGTCGCGAAACAGCGTGTGTCCGACGGTGATGGCGAAGTACGCCGCCGCGAACGTCGACATCACCGACAGCAGCAGGTACGCGAGCATGAACACCGCGCTGGCGCCGAACTGACCGAGGTAGACGCCGTAGAGGCTGAGCGCCGCCTGCAGCGCCTGCAGAAACGAGCTCAGTTCGCCCATGACGTCCAGCATCAGCGCCATGTCCAGCGCGAACAGCGCCCCGAACAGCGCCGCGAACAGCACGCCGTTGAAGAACGTGTACACGTACTTGGAGCCCATGATCTTCAGCGACGAATTCGGCGTCATGAAGATCAGGTAGGAGGACTTGCTCTTCAGCTCGCCGGAATAGCTCGTCACGCCGCGCACGAACACGAAGATCGCCGCCGCGTAGGCGCAGACGAACAGCAGCATGCCGGAGATCGCCACGCCGTCCTGCGTGTCGGACAGGTACAGCGACGCGAGGAAGTAGATCTCCAGCGCCGCGGCAATGCCCAGCAGCGCCAGCGTGGCGGCGCGCGCCTTGCGGAATTCGTATTTCACCAGCTTAAACACGGTCGTTCGCCTCCGTTCCCGAGAATTCCCCATAGATTTTCAGATAGAGCTCGGTCAGCGTGCCCTGCTCGGCGAGCTCGGCGCGGCTGCCCATCAGCGCGATGACGCCGTTTTTCATGTAGATGGCGTAGTCGATGTACGGGTCGAGCTCGTCGACCAGGTGCGTGGAGATGAGCATCGTGCGGGCGCTGGCGCGGTTGCGCACGATTTCGTCCACGACCTGCGCGCGCGTGAGGATGTCCACGCCGTTGAGCGGCTCGTCGAACATCATCAGCTTTGCGTCGCGGCTGAGAATCAGCGCCAGCCGGAGCTTGGCGCTCATGCCCGAGGAGAGCTGGCGGATCTTGTCGCGCGGCTCCAGCTCCATGCGCTCGATCGCCTCCGCGAAGCGCCGCGCGTCGAAGTCCTGGAAGAAGTCCTCGTAATAGCGCCCGGCGTCGGCGACCGACATGTAGTTGTAGAAGTAGTTTTCCGTGGGCATGTAGGCGATCATCGCCTTGGTCCGCGGACCGATGGGCTGACCGTCAAACGCGATCGTTCCCGAAGTCGGCTTCGTCAGACCGGCGATCATCTTCATCAGCGTCGTCTTGCCGCTGCCGTTTGGTCCCAGCAGCGCGTACGTCTTGCCCGGCTCGAGCGCAAGCGTCACGTTGTCCACCGCCGTGCGCGTCATGTACCGCCGGGTCAGGTTCCGGATTTCCAGCATGGTCACAGTCTCCTTGTCTCGATGTGGTTTGCGTGTGGGCGAGGCGGCAGGGAACGCCGTCCCCTGCGCCCCCGCCAAAGGGGCGCAGCCCCTTCGGAATCCCGCTGAACCCCGCCCGCGGCGGGGAATTGGGGCGTGGGTGCGGTCGTGGGCGGCAGAGAACCGCCCGCGGCTGTGGGGCGCCGCCCGCCGGGCGGCGGGAGACGCTGGTCCTGTTGAGGCATTTGGCCTCTGTCCGCCTGGACG
>CALVPU010000103.1 GCA_944353735.1 uncultured Eubacteriales bacterium
GAGTGGTGGCGCCGCGTGCGGGTGAGGCTGGCGGCGAACAGAGTGGCGAGCGCGCCGAACACGACGTCGCAGCAGGCAGCGCCGGCGAGGAAGTTTGCCAGCAGGCAGCCGACGAACAGTCCCGGCACCGCGTCGAACGTCAAAATCGGCAGAAGCGTCAGCGCCTCGGAGACGCGCAGCTGCACCGCGCGGAAGCTCAGCGGCTGCAAGAGCAGCGTCAGGGCGGCGTAGATGGCGGCGATCATCGCCGCGCGCGCAAGGGATTTGGTGGTCATCTTCATGGTCTCGTCCTCCTCGTTTTTTGCGGGCGTCGAGGCCATGCGCGCCTTCGCGGGGAAAGCGGGGGCGGGAAAGCGCACTTCCCCGCCCCGCAAGCCAAAAGCGCCGAGGGCATGGAATCGATCCATGCCCTCAACGCGCGCCTTCCCCGATGGAATGCGCAAACCTGGTTTTGTTTTTTCGGGAGCAGGAGCTCCGTCAGACAGGAGGGCCTCGAACTGTCTCGTATGCAATTCGCGGACTATTATAGCAGGCGCGGCGGCTTTGCGCAAGGGGATGCGGCGAAAATTAACGTGCTGCGGGCAAAGGCGCCGTCCATTCGGAAGCGATGGGCAGCGGAGCGCCCGCGCGGGCTGACCAATTCGCACGCCGGCGCGGCTCCGGTGCGATCCGCCTCGCCGCGAGGCTGACAGCCTGAACCTGCGCGCCGGAGCCGCTCAGACCGTATCGGGAGAGAGGTCGGGCAGAACCAGCCAGTACGACGCGCCCATCGCGCCGCGGCAGCGCAGCACCGTGCACGGCGCGACGGTCGAGAGCGTGCGCGTCACCGCGGGATCGGCGTACAGCGTTCGCACCTCGTCGCCCCAGAGGATCTCGACTTCCCCCGCGAGAATGCGCACCGGCTGGACCGACACGCGCTCCAGTACCTCCGTGCGATAGGCGTTCAGGCTCAGCGCCGCGCCCGGCGCATAGCCGATCAGCGCGGCAACCAGCACGATTGCCGCCGTCCGGCACAGCCGCATGCGGCTGCGCCGCCGGGAAGCGCGCGCGGAAGCGTATGCGGGCGCCGCGCTGCGCGCGACGGTTCCGCGTGCGAGCGCGAACAGCAGCGCCGTGGCGGCGGCAATGAGCAGCGTGGGCGCGATGAGCTGACGCCAGTCGACGAGATTGACGCGCGCGTTGGCGAACAGCAGCGCCGTTCCCGGCGCCAGCCAGAGCAGCTTGGAGGCGCTTGGGCGACCAAAGGATCCGCGCGAAGCGCCCATGGCGAGCGCGCCCAGCGGCGGCAGCAGCATGTTCAGCCAGAACAGCGCGCGCGTTTGGCGAACCCACCACAGCGCCGGCAGCAGCAGCGCCAGCGCGCCGAACGCTATCGCCGCCAGCAGCCCGAAGGCCGATTCCGGCGTGTCGCCGCCGCCCGGAGCGAACCCGCCCGCCGCTTCGTCGTAATCCTCAAAGTCGGCGTCTGCCTGCGGGAAAGCATTCTTTGCGGCAGCATCGTCCTTTGCGGCAGCGTCGTCCTTCGCGGCAGCATCGTACGCCGAGCCGGAAATTCCGCCGTCCGGCGATGTCCGCGGGGAAGCGCCGAATGCGGCAGAGATGTCCGCTGCCGCGAGGGAAGCTTTGGCGTCCCTGTTTGCCTGCGGGGGAACGTTTTCTGTAGGGGCGTTATCCTTCGCGGAAGTATCGTACGCCGAGCCGGAAATTCCGCCGTCCGGCGATGTCCGCGGGGAAGCGCCGGATGCGGCAGAGTTATCCGCTGCCGTGGGGGATTCCTCGGCTTTAGGCGGCTCGGCGCCGTCCATATTCGCAGGGGATTCCCTGACTTTAGGCGGCTCGGCGCCGTCCATATTCGCGAGGGATGCCCTGGCTTCGGGCGGCGCGGCGCCGTCCATATTCGCGGGGGATTCCCTGGCTTCGGGCGGCTCGGCGCTGTCTGCCGCCGCAGTGCGCGGTTCGCCATAGGTCCGCGGCGGGACGGGGGCGGGCACTACGTCGGGCAGCGGCTCGCAGCGCAGGCGGATGCCGGAGAACAGCGCCAGTATCGCCGCGTCGGGGAGGTGCTCGCTCATCCACCATCCATATTCCGCACCGGACGCCGTGCACAGCCAGAACTCGGTCTCGCCCGCACCCCGGCGCACGCACAGCCAGCGCACCGCCGCCTTCGGCAGGCGCCGCATGCCCGGCACGGGAGCAAAGCGCAGCGGATCGACGGCGCGGCGGCGCGCGCCTACATCCCAGCGGTTGCCGAGCTCGAGCACGTAGAGGTTGTCGTCGTCGGCGAGGATCTGGCACAGCAGCCCGCCTCTCCGCTGGGCGATCAGCGCGCAGGGCGCCATGCGCGGCTTCACGGACAGATCACGTCCGTGTAATCAATGCCGAGCAGGCCGCGCTTGTGCACGACCTCTACCGGCGCGCCCTCGCTCAGCGCGGTATATTCCTCGCGGGTGATCTCGTAGGCTTCCTGGATGCCGTCGGCTTCCACCATGACGTAATACGCCCAGTCGCCGCGGTCGTAACCGCTGGCGAGCTCGACGACGGAGGCGGAGTGGATCGACGCGCTCTGCTCGGCGAGGCCGTTGAGGCACAGCACCGCGCCCGGCGCGTAGGCGACGAGCGCCGCCAGCAGCACCGCCAGCAGCCGCGCCGGCTCAAACCTGCGCCGCGCGGCGGCGTACACGGCGGCGGCGAGAACCGCGACCGCCAGCGCGGGCAGGATCACCTGCGCCCAGTCGTCCGGCCGCCATGCCGGCGCCAGCCAGAGGAACACGCAGCAGAAGATGCTCGCCATCGCGCCCACGCCGATGGCAAAGGGCACGCGGCTGCGCCCCGTGCGGCGCGCGCTTCCCGCCAGCCAGAGCAGCGGGATGATCATCCACCCCAGCGGCAGCCAGCGCCGCACGCCGGCGAGCGCGTCGAAGCTGCCGACGAGCAGGTCCGCCAGCGCCAGCGCGAAGGCGGCGAAGAACATGCCGATCTCCACGCGCTGGAACGTCGGCATGCCGCCGTGGGTGCGCTCCACCGTCACGCGCATGGGCAGTCCCTCGAACAGCTTCAGCAGCAGCTCCTCGTCGTAGCGCTCGTTCGCCGTAAAGCGGTCGGACAGTTCGCCGTGAACGATCTCGACCACTGTGCGCTTGCGGCTCAGCGAGCAGTGCACGGAGTCGATCTGCGAGCGTACGAGGCGTACGTTGCCCATGATGGGCGCGAACTCGGACGGATCGTCGATGGCGCGCGAGCGGTCCCTGTGCCGCGTGCCGCCGAGCCGCACGAGATAGAGGTAGCGGTCGTCGGAGATCATCTGGTATTCATAGCCGCCCGAGGCGCAGATGATCCAAGGGGTCTTCCTGACATCGTTCAAGGCGTTTCCCTCCGATTTCGTCCGCGCATCCGCGCGGGATTGGTCCGGACTTTTGCCCGCGCAGGCGCGCGGGGTTGATACAAGTATACCGCATCGCCGCCGTTTGCGCAAGACCAACCGTGTGTGCGCGCCTTTGGGCGCAAAGCGCGCGTTCTAAATTCGCCGCAACGCGCAAAATATCATTGACTTTTGGTTGCAAATTGGATACGATTATAACAAGTAGATTCTCCCAACAGGAGGCGCATGCAATGGACATTCGAAAACTGGTATCGCAGATGACGCTGGAAGAGAAGGCGGGCATGCTCAACGGGCGCGACTTCTGGCACCTCAAGGGCGTCGAGCGGCTGGGCATTCCCCCGGTGATGGTCACCGACGGCCCGCACGGTCTGCGCAAGCAGGTCGCGCAGGCGGATCATCTGGGCATCAACGCCAGCGTGCCGGCGACGGCGTTTCCCACGGCGGCGGCGCTGGCGTGCTCGTTCGACCGCGAACTGGTCGGCGAGGTCGGGCAGGCGCTGGGCGATTTGTGCCAGCAGGAGGACGTCGCCGTCATTCTCGGTCCGGGCGCAAACATCAAGCGCTCGCCGCTGTGCGGCCGCAACTTTGAATACTTCTCCGAGGACCCCTATCTGGCGGGCGAGATCGCCGCGGCGCACATCCGCGGCGTGCAGAGCCGCAACGTCGGCACGAGCCTGAAGCACTTCGCGATGAACAACCAGGAAACCCGCCGCATGACGGTCGACGTGACCTGTGATGAGCGCGCCAAGCGCGAGATCTACCTGGCGGCGTTCGAGCGCGCGGTCCGGAAGGGCAAGCCGTGGACGGTGATGTGCTCCTACAACAAGATCGACGGCGTCTATTCCAGCGAGAATGCGTGGCTGCTGCGCGACGTGCTGCGCGGAGAATGGGGCTTCGACGGCTACACGATGACCGACTGGGGCGCCTGCAACGACCACGTGCGCGGCGTCGCCGCCGGGCTCAATCTGGCGATGCCCTCGCTGGGCGACGCCGCCGACGCAGAGGTCGTGCGCGCCGTGCGCGAAGGCCGGCTCAGCGAACAGGTCGTCGACGACGCCGTCGCCGAGGTGCTCGACGTCGTCTTCCGCTATGCGGAGCACCGCCGCAAGGATCCCGATTTCTCGCTCGGCGCGCAGCACCATCTGGCGCGCAAGGTTGCGCGCGAGTGCGCCGTGTTGCTCAAGAACGACGGCACGCTGCCGCTCTCGTCCAACCGGAAGATCGCCTTCATCGGCGCGTTCGCCGCGGCGCCGCGCTATCAGGGCGGCGGCAGTTCGCACATCAACGCCTACGAGGTCACGCCGGCGCTGGAGGCGGTGCGCTCGGTGGCGCAGGTGTCCTACGCGCAGGGTTACGCTGCCGACGCCAACGATGCCGATGCCAAACTGCTGGGCGAGGCGGTGGCGCTGGCGAGCGTCTCGGACGTCGCCGTGGTGTTCGCCGGACTGCCGGATTCGTTTGAGTCCGAGGGCTTTGACCGCACCCATCTGCGCATGCCCGACTGCCAGAACGAGCTGATCGAGGCGCTGTGCGCGGTGAACGACCACGTGGTCGTCGTGCTGCACAACGGCGCGCCGGTGGAGATGCCGTGGGCGGACAAGGTGTCCGCCATCCTCGAGATGTATCTGGGCGGGCAGGCGGTCGGCGGCGCGGCGGTCGATCTGCTGTTCGGCGCGGTGTCGCCCAGCGGCAAGCTGGCGGAGACGTTCCCGCTGCGGCTGGAGGACAATCCTTCCTACCTGAATTTCCCCGGCGACGGCGACCGCGTGACCTACGCCGAGGGCGTGTACGTCGGCTACCGCTGGTACGACGCGCGCAGGATGCCGGTGCGCTTCCCGTTCGGGCACGGCCTGAGTTACACCACCTTCGCCTACGGCAACCTGCGCCTGAGCGCCGATACGCTGATGCAGGACGGCGAACTGGAGGTCTCGGTCGACGTGACAAACACGGGCCGCTTCGGCGCGAAGGAGATCGCGCAGCTGTACGTCCACTCGGCGCACGCGGGCGTTTCCCGCCCGGAGCAAGAGCTCAAGGGCTTCGAAAAGGTCTATCTCGCGCCCGGCGAGACCCGGACGGTCACCTTCAGGCTCTGCAGCCGCGACTTCGCCTATTACAACACGGACATTCACGACTGGTACGCCGAAGGCGGCGCCTATGAGCTGCGCGTCGGCGCGTCCTCGCGCGACATCCGCCTGACGGCGGCGGTCGAACTGGCGCCGGGCAAGCCGCTGCCCGTGCACGTGACGCTCGATTCCACCTTCGCCGACATCCGCAAAATTCCCGGCGGCGAAAAGGTCTATGGGCCGGTGCTCGGCGACGTGTTCAAGGCGTTCGGTCTGATGGACAATGCCGCGATGGGCGGCGGCGCGGCGGCGATGGCGGAATCGCTGCTCACGGGCACGCCGCTGCATTCGATGAAATCCTATACCGACGGCAGGCTCACCGACGAGATGCTCGTTGAAATGGTCCGCCAGCTCAACGACATGCAGAAATGACGCGCAACGGCGCGGGAAAGGCACAAAAAATGATCTTTGAAAAGAACGACAAGATTGTCTTTATCGGCGATTCCATCTCTGACTACGACCGCGCGCGGCCCGTCGGCGAAGGGCTGAACAGCGCCTGGGGACACAGCTACGTCGCCGACGTCGGCGCGCTGCTCGGCAGCGCTTATCCGGAACTCAACCTGCGGGTGGTGAACATGGGCATCGGCGGCAACCAGATCCGCCACCTCGACGCGCGCTGGCAGTCGGATGTGCTCGACCTTAAGCCGGACTGGGTCAGCGTGCTCATCGGCATCAACGACGTCTGGCGCCAGTTCGACACCCCAACCATCGTCGAGGACCACGTTCCGCCGGAGGAATTCCGCGCGACCTACGAAAAGCTCGTCGAGCGGACGCTGCCGCGCGTCAAGGGCATGATCCTGATGACGCCGTTTTACATCGAGCCCAATCCCGCCGACGCCATGCGCGCGCGGATGGACGAATACGGCGCCATCGTCAAGGACGTGGCGCGCGCGCACGACCTGATCTCGGTGGACCTGCAGGCCGGCTGGGAGACGCTGCTGGCGCACGTGCATTCTACCGCCATCGCCTGGGATCGCGTGCATCCCAATCAGGTCGGCTGCATGCACATCGCGCGCCAGTTCCTGCAGGCTGTCGGCTTCGACCGCTGAGCGCCGTCCCCTTGCGCACGGAAACGGACAGCGAGAACTGCCCGCCCGCCGCAATGCGCAAGGCGGGCAGAGGGGAGCGCTCTGAAACTTTGCTGCAGGCAAAGTTCCAGAGGGATCGATTCCGATGATTAAAAATCGGCAAAAGAATCCCGGAACATCAAGAAGCTGGTAATATCTTTTCACAGCGTTTTTTGTGTTTTCCCCATGCGCTTCCCCTGCGTTTGTGTAAGGGCAGGGACTGAACCAGGGCGTCCGGAACCTTCCGGACGCCCTGATTTTTGTTATCCGCGTGCGGCGGAACAATGCGCGGCGCGCCTGAGGGCGCGCCGCATGGACAATGGGATGGAGGAGTTATTTATTCAAAACGGCTCAGCCAGCTGCATGGCGAACCCCTTCGCGCAGCCGGGAAGCCGGAATGTTCGGAAAGCTGGCATCTAATGATCCTGTCCTGTTAAAATCGCCCTTTACGAGCGCATGTCCCGCCTTTTGACTGGAACGGCCTGTCAACGCCGTGGGGCTTTTTGCTGTTATGGCAGTACAGCGCATCGTTCCGAACCCGCCCGCGTGGCTGAGAAGGGATTTCAAAGGGACTGATTCCTTGGCGGGAGGGGCAGGGGACAATGCCTAAATGACTGCACTGTTCCTCTTCACCGGAACAACCAGCCAACGCTGTGGGCGACTTTTTGTTGTTACGGCAGTATGACATGTCGCTTCGAATCTGCTTTCATGGTAAGAGGGGAAGGCTGGCAAAAGCGCTGGTTGCTTGGCGGGAGGGGCAGGGGGACAATGTATCAAAGACCGCATTTTTCTCTTGACTGGAAAGACCTGCCAACGCGGCGTGGCTTTTTGCTGTTATGGCAGTACGGCGCAACGCTCCGAACCCGCCCGCAGGGCGGGGAAGGGATTCCAAAGGGACGACTCCTTGGCGGGGGATTCGGGAAACGGCGTCCTCACTCCCGCATTCCCCTCTCGCCCAGAACGACCTGTCAACGCCGCGGGCGGCCCTCCGCCGCCCACGGCAGTACGGCGCAACGCTCCGAACCCGCCCGCAGGGCGGGAAAGGGATTCCAAAGGGACTGGTCCCTTTGGCAGGGGGTTCGGGGGACGGCGTCCCCCGAGGACGGGGGATTTTCAAGGGGATCTATCCCCTTGAAGCGGGGGTTCAGGGGGACGCAGTCCCACTGACGATGCGGTAGTAGACGTGGGCGGTGACGGAATAGGTGACGGCGTAAAAGACCGAGAAGAAGAGCATCGACGCGCCCGTGCAGATCATCAGCAGCTTGACGTCCGTCAATCCAAAGACCATCATCACGCGCTGCACGATGAAGAACGCTACGCCCGTGTGCACGCAGGCGGCGATCAGCGGCAGGAAGAATACCGTCAGGACCTGACTGTTGATGCTGCGGCGAATCTCGCGGTCGTCCAAGCCGACGCTGCGCATGATGGCGTAGCGCGCGCGGTCATCATAACCTTCGGAGATCTGCTTGTAGTACATCATCAGCACCATCGCCATCACGAACAGCAGCCCGAGGAAGATCCCCAG
>CALVPU010000104.1 GCA_944353735.1 uncultured Eubacteriales bacterium
GCGATGTTTTTGCGGGGGAGGGATTTCTTTTCGAAAAAAGAAATCCCTCCCCCGCGCCCCCTCCCAAGAAAACCTTCCGAAGAGATGCCGCGCGCCGATTCAGGGTCAATCCCGCCGGACGGCGGCGTGATTGACGTGCGTACCGAAGGCTTTTGGGCATTTGCGGGCATGGCGCCGGTTCAGCGGCTCTTGTACGCTTGTCTGGAGGAGCGCGCCATTCGATCGGAGGTCGCTGTGCCCCGACCCGCACCTCTTCCGCGGGTTTCCAAAGGGGCTGGGGTCCCTTTGGCTGGGGGCTTGGGGGACAGCGCCCCGGAACATCCCTCAAACGTCCCCCACCCAACGTATACCCCGAACAAACGATTGCGTCGTGACCGACCCTCTGTCGGGCACGACCGCTGTACCACCCCGACTCGTACCTCTTCTGCGGGTTTCCAAAGGGGCTCAGTCCCTTTGGCTGGGGGTTTGGGGGACAGCGTCCCCCAAAAGGAGGATTTGTGGAGAATCTGAGCGCGATTATCGAGGCCATTTTGTTCGTCGCGGGCGACCCGGTGCGGGTAGAAGACCTCGCGCACGCGATGAACCTGACCACCGCAGAGATGTCGGAAGCGCTGGAAGCGCTCGCCGATCATCTGGCGCTGGAAAACCGGGGCATTCAGCTCAATCGCAGCGGCGAATCGGTGTTCCTGTCGATCCGTCCAGCGTTTGCGCCGCAGGTCGAGGCGTTTTTGCAGCCGCTGCAGAAGCGACCGCTGTCGCAGGCCGTGCTGGAAACGCTGTCCATCGTCGCGTACCGCCAGCCGTGCACGCGCGGCGACATCGAGGCGATCCGCGGCGTCAAGTGCGACTACTCCGTGCAGTCGCTGCTCAATAAGGGGCTGATCGAGGAATGCGGTCAGCGCGAAACCCTCGGGCGGCCGATGCTCTACCGCACCACCGACGCCTTCCTCCAGCACTTCGGCATCGAATCGCTTGCCGACCTGCCGAGCATCGACCTCAATCCGCCGGAAGGCGAAATCGGCACATAAACGGCATCGGGACGGCATTTCTGCCGCCCCGATGCCGTTCTCTTGCCCGTTCCGCCGCAGCGCCGCACGGCTTCCATGCACAATCTTCCCGCCGCGCTTCGTGCCGCACAAACGCGCGGGAAAGCGGAAAAATGCCGCCGCACTTCTCTCCACGCAGCCCTGCGCAGACGCGGCAGATTTCGCTCACTCGCGCACCGGCGCGTCGATAACGTACACCGCAAAGTCGCGCGGACCGTGCCTGGTTTCCACGACGCGCGCTTCCAAAAAGCGCATGCCCGCCTTTTGCATCACGCGACCGGAGTTCGGGTTGTCGGCATCGTGCTTGGCGAACGCGCGGCGCACGCCGTGGGCGAACAGCCAGCCGAGCAGCGCGCGCAGCGCCTCGGGCACATAGCCCTTGCCCCAACAGGCGCGCGAGAGGCAGTAGCCAACCTCGACCTCGTCGCCGCCATCGCGCACCACGCCGATGGAGCCGGCGGGCACGCCCATGTCCTTGGGCACAATCGCCCATTCCAGCGCCTGCGCGCCCACCCAGTCCGCCAACACCGCGCGCGTTTCCGCCACGCTCTGGTGCGCCGACCACGTGAGGAACTTCGTCACCTCGCTGTCGGACGCCCAGTTGTCGTACATCGCCTGCGCATCCTCGGGCGCAAACGGGCGCAGTATCAGCCGCTCGGTCTCGATGCGGCGCTCGGAAATTGCCACGTTCATCCTTCCCACTCCTCTCTGGACAGTTCCATGCGGCAGATGCCGCCCTCGAGGCGCGCTTCGCGGAAGCCCGCCGTCAGGTACATGCGCACGGCGTCCTCGCGCTCCAACGGCAGCTCGGCAAACAGCCGATCCACCTCCGGTCGGGCAAAGGCGTGCTCCGCCAACAGGCGCAGCCCCTCGCCGCCGCAGCCGCGGTTGCGGTGGGCATGTTCGATCAGCACGCCGGCGCCGTGCGCGTCGGACTCCATGTCGTAATAATAGCAGACCTCGCCGACGAACGCGCCCAGCTCCTCGTCGAGGAGATAGGCGCTGTAGCGGGACGGCTCGCGCCACAGCCAGACGTCGCGCCAAAAGCGCCAGTCCGCCATGGGGAAGTCGATGCAGCCGGTGGCGGCATCATAGCCCGGAGCGTCGACCGCCTGACCGCGGTTGTACGCCATCGTCTCCGGCTGGGCGAGCAGGCGGCGGCGATAGTCCATGTCCCGCAGCCCGGGCACGTGCAGCTTCAGTTTCGGCTTCATTCCATCACCTGCAGGATCATGCACTTGAGGTACTTCGTCTCCACCGCCTGCGGCAGGATGGGGTGATCCTTGCCCTGCGTGCGGAACTCGACCAGCCGGACGCGCTTTTTGGCATCGCGCGCGGCCTCGTTGACCATCGTCTGGAACGCCTCGGGCAGCACGTGCTGCGAGCACGAGCAGGTGACCAGAAACCCGCCCGGCCGCACGAGCTTCAGCCCGCGCAGGTTGATCTCCTTGTAGCCGCGCAGCGCCGCCGGCAGCGCCGATTTGTTCTTCGTAAACGCCGGCGGATCGAGCACCACCAGATCAAACTTCTCGCCCGCGTCGGTGAGCTCGCGCAGGTGGTCGAAGCAGTTGTGCGCCTCGAACGCGACGTTGTCCAACCCGTTGATGCGCGCGTTTTCGCGCGCGACCGCCAGCGCGTCCTCGGAGATGTCCACGCCGAGCACGCTCGCCGCGCCATACTTCGCCGCGTGCAGCGAAAACGAGCCGTTGTGGCAGAAGCAGTCCAGCACGCGCGCGTTCGGGCACAGCGGCGCGATCGCGGCGCGGTTTTCCTTCTGATCGAGGAAAAAGCCCGTCTTTTGACCGCCGCGCACGTCGACGAGGAAGTGGATTCCATTTTCCACCATGTCGACGCGCTCCGGCACCGCGCCGCGCAGCAGCCCGGTGGTCAGCTCCATGCCCTCCAGCCGGCGGACTGGCACGTCCGAGCGCTCGTAGATGCCCGCCGGCGCGACCACCTCCATCAGCAGGTCGCAGAGCATGTCCTTAATCCGCTCCACGCCCAGCGACAGCGACTGCATCACCAGCGTGTCGGCGAACTTGTCCACCACCAGCCCCGGCAGGAAGTCCGATTCCGAGTAGATCAGCCGGCAGCTCTGCGGATCGCACAGGCGCTGGCGATACGCCCACGCATCGCGGATGCGGCGCTCGAAGAACGCCCGGTCGCACGGCTCGTCGTTGCGCGTGAGGATGCGCAGGCTGATCTGCGACCGCGGGTTGTAGAAACCCCTGCCGATGAACTTGCCGCGAAAGTCCTTCACGTCCACGATGTCGCCGTTTTCAAATGCTCCGTCCACGCGCTCGATCTCCGAGGCGTAGATCCACGGATGCCCGCCGCGCACGCGCGTCTCGCGGGTCTTGCGAAGCGTTGCGCTCGCCATCTTTCATTTCCCTCCGTTTTCCCCGGCGTCCAGCCGGCGCATCATTTCCGAAAGCTCGCCGTCCGTCAGCATCCGCCACTGGCCCGGCTTCAGCCCGCCCAGGCGCACGTTCATGACGCGCACGCGCTTGAGCGAAACCACCTTGCAGCCCAGCGCCTCGCACATGCGGCGGATCTGACGGTTCAGCCCCTGCACGAGCACGATGTTAAACGATCGCTCCCCCGTACGCCGCACGCGGCAGGGCAGCGTCACCGTGTCCAAAATCGGCACGCCGGCGGACATCTTCTCGACAAACGACGGCGTGACCGGACGGTCGATCACCACCTGATATTCCTTCTCGTGCCCGCCCGCCGCGCGCAGCATGCGGTTGACGATCTCCCCGTCGCTGGTCAGCAGCAGCAGCCCATGGGAGTCCTTGTCCAGCCTGCCGATGGGGAAGACGCGCTCAGGATAGCCGAGGTAGTCCACCACGTTCATCGGCTCGCGCGGGTCGGCGGTGCAGACGATGCCTACCGGCTTGTTCAGCGCGATGTACACCCGCCGGCTGTGACCGCGCAGCGCGCGCCCGTCTACCGTGACCTGCGCGCCCGGCGCCACGAGGTCGCCCAGCCTGCCCGTGCGCCCGTCCAGCGCCACGCGCCCCTCGTCGATGAGCCGGTCCGCCTCGCGGCGCGAACAGTAGCCGCTGTCGGCGATGAACTTGT
>CALVPU010000105.1 GCA_944353735.1 uncultured Eubacteriales bacterium
CGCATAGCCCGCCGCGCGCGCCGCCTCCAGCGCCTCCGCGAGCGCCTCGCCGTCGAGCATCCGCCCGAGCACGTACTGCGCCGCATCGGGAGCGCTCGCGGGCGCCTCGACCGGCGGCAGCGCGGACAGGTCGAGCACGAGGCAGTACTCGCCCTTTTCGACGTTGGCATTCGCGCGCAGCGCCGCCAGCACCGCCTCGGCGCTGCCGCGGTCGATGCGCTCGAAGCGCTTGGTGAGGTCGCAGCAGGCGCACAGCGGACAGTCGGGCGCCATGGCGGCGATCTCCGCGACCAGATCGACCACGCGGTGCGGCGACTCGTACAGCACCGCCACGCCCGCGCCGGCACGGCGAATGGCGGAAAGCTTCTCGCGCAGCGCCTTCTTCTCGCGCGGCAAAAAGCCGTAAAAGGCGAACTCGCGCGCATCAAAGCCCGAGGCCGACAGCGCCGTGACCACCGCCGACGGCCCGCTGACCGGCTCTACCGGCACGCCCGCCTCCCAGGCCGCGCGCACCAGCAGGTGGCCCGGGTCGGATATGCCCGGCGTGCCGGCGTCGCAGGTCAGCGCCACGGTCAGGTCCTCCGCCGCCATGCGCGCAACCAGCTGCGGCGCGCGGTCCTCCTCGTTGTGCCGGTGACAGGAGACCAGCGGCTTCTTCAGTCCAAAGTGATTCAGCAGCTTCATCGTCACGCGCGTGTCCTCGGCGGCGATGAGGTCCGCGCGCTCGAGCGCCTCGCGCATCCGCGGGGTCAGGTCGCCCAGATTGCCGATCGGCGTGGCGACGACGTAGAGCTTCGGCATGTTCACCCTCCTCGAAAAAAACAGCGCGGCGAGACGCCGCATGGCGGCGGCAGGCGCGCAGGCCAAGCGCCGTTCAAGCCGCGGCGCGAACGCATTCCTCCAGGCGCGCCGGACACAGGGCGAAGGCGCGCAACAGGCGCGCATAGCAGCCGTTTGCGTCCAGCTCCGGTACACTGAACGCGGAGCGAAAGCGCACAGGCCCTATCCAGACAGAACCGCGGCGCGGACGCATTCCCGGCGCAACGGCTCGGCGCTCTTTCAGCCGCACAACCCGCCCCCAGTTGCGGAGCATGCCGCGCGCACGAGCGCCATGCCCGCCGCTCTTTCAGCCGCACAACCTGCCTTCCCGGCTGCGGAGCGGCGCGAAGGGCGCGGCGATCGTCCCATTATCCCCGGAGACGCAGGCGTTTTCCCGCGCCGGCAGCCTATGCCCGCCGCTCTTCCAGCACGTAGAACAGCTCGTTCTCCGCTTCCAGCCGAAAGGCTATGGCGCGGTTCTCGGGCACGTGCACCGCCATCCACTCGGAATAGTGCCGCGCCATGCCGACGTCGCGACCGCCGAGCGTGCGCGTGGGAAACGAGACCACCAGCGCCCGCGCGCTGACGCGCACCATCACCGCCATGGCGGAACCGGCGCGCTGGCGCTCGAGCAGCGGCAGCACCTTGAGTAGCAGCGCGGCGTCGAAGCGCTCTTCGGGGATCGCGCCCGCGCAGAGCAGGTCGGCGCACCTCGCCGACGCCGGCACGCCGGCGGTTTCCGCAAAGCCGTTGACGATGCCCACCGCCTGCCCGGAGATGTCCAGCCCGACGGCTCGGACGCCGCGCGCCGCCAAGTAGATGGGATTCAGCCCGCACGCCAGATCCAGCACCGTCGCCGGCGCGCCCGCGCGGGAAAAGAGCTCGCCGAAGAGCGCGTCCGTGTGCGAAAGCGGCAGGCGCTCGCGCGTGGACGCGTGGCAGGCGAGCATCGCCTCCAGATCGGCGTCGCCGCGGTCCGCCGCCCAGCGCGCCATGGCGCGGCGGCAGCGCGCTGCCTCCTCCGGCGTCAGAAATGCCCCCGTGATGCCGTGCAGCGCGGTCCGCGCGGCGCGCTCGGCGTCGCGCGGCTTTTTGTAGCGCGCGCGGCAGTCCGCCCACACGCGGCGGATTGTGTCCGGACAGACGTCCTGATACTTTCTGGAACCGAGCAGCTTTTCCAGCATCGGGTCGCCCGCGCGCCCGTTTTCCGCGTTGTCCATCGCGCGTCCTCCGTTTCCGTTCCCGCCGTCATGGTTCGCGCAGCAGCGCCATCAGCCTGCCGTAAAAGCGCAGGTTGTGCTTTGTCGCCAGCGCCATTGCCCGCGGGTCGCCCACCTTGAACAGGTGGTGCAAATACGCCCGCGAGTGCCCGCGGCACAGGGCGCAGTCGCACGTCGGATCAACCGGCCTCGAATCGCGGCAATGTTCGGCGTCGAGCGCGTAGAGATAGCGATAGAACGCCCCGCCCGGCGCGCGCACGGCGTCGGGGTTGTTCATGCCCTCGCGGAACACGTACAGCCGCTGGTGGCGCGCCTCGCGCGTGGGAATCACGCAGTCGAACAGCGAATAGCCCATCGCCACGCACTGGACGATCTCCTCCGGCTTGCCCAGCCCCATGGCGTACTTGACCTTGCCGTCGGGCATGGCGTCGGCGGTCATCTGCAGGATGTCGGGGCGGAAAGCGCCGCCGGCGTCGAGCGGCCAGCCGCCGAAGCCGTAGCCGTCGAAGCCGATCGCCTCCAGCGCCTCGCCGCACGCCCGCCGCAGCGCCGGGTCCGCGCCGCCCTGCACGATGCCGAACAGCTTGGGCTTTCTCTCCGCGCGCGACGCCCCGGCAAGCTTGTCGAACTCGGCGCGGCAGCGCGCGCCCCAGGCGACCGTGCGCGCGACGCTGGCGCGCTGCACCTCCATCGGATCGTCGGGATGGGTGCACATGTCCAGCGCCATCATGATGTCCGAGCCGTACTGAAACTGCACCTGAATGCACTTCTCCGGCGTGAACGTCAGCTTCTCGCGCCCGCGGTCGGGACGGAAGATGATCTCCTTGTCGCGGATCTCGCCGTAGGCGGCGTTTTCGCGGATGAGCGAGTAGAGCTGGAAGCCGCCGGAATCGGTCAGAATCGCGCCGCGATAGCCGGTGAAGCCGTGCAGCCCGCCCAGCGACTTGATCAGCTTTGCCCCGGGGCGGTTCATCAGGTGGTAGCTGTTCATTTCGCAGCCGGACAGTCCCGCACGCTCGACGTCCTCAAACGAGCCGGCGCGGATGGCGCCGTAGGTGGCGTCGGGAAAGAACGCCGGCAGCGCGACGCGCCCGGACGGCAGGTCGAGGAACTTCGGCGCGCTCATCGTCCCGCCTCCCATGCGCGGTACTCGTCGCGCAGCGCGCGCCAGTAGTCGCGGTCGGCGTCGCCGATCTCGCGCAGCACGCGGC
>CALVPU010000106.1 GCA_944353735.1 uncultured Eubacteriales bacterium
CACTGCCGCGCCCGGCGCACCGGGTTTGGCTCACTTTCCCATCATCAGGTGTTCCTTGACGCGCAACCGGTTGATTGAGCGCGCCAGCGCTGCCTGCGCCGAGCGGTATTCGCGGATGCTGTTGCGCTGCAACAGCGCTTCCCGCGCCTCGTCCGCCTCGCGCTTGGCGCGCACGGCGTCGATGTCCTCCGGGCGCTCGGCGGCGTCCACGAGGATCAGCACGTCGTTCTTTTCAATCTTGATCATGCCCGCCGAGACGGCGGCAAAGCGCTCCTCTCCGCCGGCACGAAAGGTCAGCATGCCGGGGATGATGGCGGCGATCATGTCGCAGTGATGCGCCTGCACGCCGTACTGCCCGTGTCCGGTTGGCACGATCATGGACTCGCAGTCGCCCTCGTAGAACACGCGGTCCGCGGCGAGAATATGCAGCCGGAAGGTGTTCATCCGTCACGCCTCCTCGCCCTTCTCCGCCTTTTCGCGAACCTCATCAATGCCGCCGACATTGAAGAACGCCGATTCGGGATAATCGTCCATCCTGCCGTCGACGATCTCGCGAAAGCCGCGAATCGTGTCCGCGCGGGCAACGTAGCGTCCCGGTACGCCGGAAAACTTTTCCGCGACGTGGAACGGCTGTGACAGGAAGCGCTGGATGCGGCGCGCGCGCAGCACGACCTTCTTGTCCGCTTCGTCCAGTTCGTCCATGCCGAGGATGGCGATGATGTCCTGCAGTTCGCTGTACTTCTGCAACGTCTCCTGCACGGCGCGCGCCACGCGGTAGTGCTCCTCGCCGACGATCTCCGCCTCGAGGATGCGCGACGTGGACTCCAGCGGATCGACCGCCGGGTAGATGCCCTGTTCGGCGATGTGGCGGTTGAGGACGGTGGTGGCGTCCAAGTGGGTAAACGTCGTCGCCGGCGCAGGGTCGGTCAAGTCGTCGGCGGGCACGTACACCGCCTGCACGGACGTGACCGAACCGCTGGAGGTCGACGCGATGCGCTCCTGCAGCGCGCCCATCTCGGTTGCCAGCGTCGGCTGGTAGCCGACGGCGGACGGCATGCGTCCCAGCAGCGTGGAGACCTCGCTGCCCGCCTGCACAAAGCGGAAGATGTTGTCGATGAACAGCAGCACGTCCTTGTGGTCGTGGTCGCGGAAATACTCCGCCATCGTCAGCCCCGACAGCGCCACGCGCATGCGGACGCCGGGCGCCTCGTTCATCTGACCAAACACGAGCGCGGTCTTGTCGGCGACGCCGCTGTGCTGCATCTCATGCCAGAGGTCGTTGCCCTCGCGGCTGCGCTCGCCGACGCCGGTGAACACGGAATAACCACCGTGCTCCATGGCAACGTTGTGGATCAATTCCTGAATCAGCACCGTCTTGCCGACGCCCGCGCCGCCGAAGAGGCCAATCTTGCCACCCTTGGGATACGGCTCGAGCAGGTCGATGACCTTGATTCCGGTCTCGAGAATATCGACCGTCGGTTTTTGGTCGGCAAACGCCGGCGCCTTGCGATGGATCTCCCAGCGCTCGGCGTCGTCCGGCAGCGCCGCGCCGCCGTCGATGGCGTCTCCGAGGGCATTGAACATGCGCCCCAACGTCCGCTCGCCGACCGGCACGCGGATACCGCTGCCGGTAGCGATCGCCTTCATGCCGCGCGCGAGGTATTCGCTCTGCGCCAGCATGATGCAGCGCACGGCGTTGCCGCCGATCTGCTGCGCGACCTCCATCACGCACCTGAGGCCGTTGACCTCGACTGTAAGCGCCTCGCGAATCCGGGGCAGCGTTCCCGGCTCAAATTCAACGTCGACGACCGGCCCTGCGACGGCGACAATCTTTCCTGCGTTCATGGTTCAATCCCCCGCTTTCCGGTTGTTGCTTTGCGTTCGCGCTGAGCACGGGCGCCCGCCGCGACCTCGGTGATCTCCTGCGTGATCGCCGCCTGGCGAACGCGATTGTACTCCAGCGCCAGCCGGTCGAGCATCTTTTCCGCATTCTGATTGGCGGTGTACATGGCGCTCATGCGCGCGTTCTGCTCGCTGCAGAAACTGTCGATCAGCGCGCTGTAGATGAAGCCGGATACGTAACTGGGCACGATGCTGTCCAGCACCTCCGTCAGCGACGGCAGGAACTCAAACGCCGTCTCCTCGCGTTTCTTCTCATCCGCACGCGCGGCGAACGTCGAGCGGTGGAACGGTAAAAGGCGCGTGGAGTTGACCGTCTCGGTGAGGCTGTTGCGGATGTCGGTATACACGACGAATATCTTCTTCAGCTCGCCCGAATCAAAGCGTTCCAGCAGCTCGGCGCTGATCTCCCGCGCGCGCTGCATCGTCGGGTTCTGGGCGGTGTAGAGGAAGCTGCGCTCAATGGGCACGTTGTGGCGCATGAAGAACTGACGACCGTATTCGCCGACGACGAACAGCTTCATGGCGGGGGGACCCGTTATCAGCCGCTGCGCCTCGCGAATGACGTTCTGGTTATACGCGCCCGCCAGGCCCTTGTCCGCCGTGATCACGAGACAGCCGTAGGTTCCGCGCAGCGGCGGCTCGCCCTCCGGCGGAAAGAAGTAGCGGCTCTCGACATTTTCCGACGTGCGGAAGATGCGCTTGACCTCCGCGCGCAGCGCCTCGAAATAGGGGCGCGTCTGGTCCCACTCGCGCTTGGCCTTGCGCATCTTCGTCGAGGAGATCAGGTACATGGCGTTGGTGATCTTCCGCGTCTCGCGGATGCTGGCGATGTGGTTGCGGATCTCACGGGCGTTTGGCATCGCGCATCACGTCCTTCTGCTTCTCCGCCTCGTCCGCGAGGAATTTCAGGCAGCAGTCCTTGAGCTGCGCGCGCTCCTCGGGCGAGAGGCTGCCAACCTGGTCGATCTTCTGGCACAGCGCGTGTTCCGCCGACGCGATGTGCTCGAGCATCCGCTGCGCCGCCGGTCCGATCTCGTCGAGCGCAAAGTCGACAAAGGCGTGCGCCTGCGCGGCGACGAGCAGCGCGACCTGTTCGTGCTGCATGAGCGGATGATACTGCTTCTGCCGGAGCAGGCGCATCAGCCCCTGACCGTAGCGGAGCTGGCGGCGGGTCGATTCGTCCAGGTCGCTGGAAAACTGCGTAAAGACCTCCATCTCGCGGTACTGTGCCAGATCCAGACGGATCGAACCGGCAGCGCGCTTCATCGCCGGCGTCTGCGCGTCGCCGCCGACGCGGGAGACCGACAGGCCGATGTTCACCGCCGGGCGCTGGCCCGCGAAGAACAGGTCGCTTTCCAGAAACAGCTGACCGTCGGTGATGGAGATGATGTTCGTCGGGCTATAGGCGGAGACGTCGC
>CALVPU010000107.1 GCA_944353735.1 uncultured Eubacteriales bacterium
TGGCACCTTGCCGAACAGCGTCTGACCATCGGTCCTGCCCTCGCCGCTCAGCACGAGATCGGCGCCGCGGACGCGCCCGGCAAAGTCGAGCAGCCCCAGCACCGCGTCGATGCCCGGCTGAAACTGCGCGTGGGCAAAGGCATACAGCCCCGCGCCCATGCCGCCCGCCGCGCCCGCGCCGGGACGCTCGGCGACGTCCTCGCCCAGCTGTTCGCGCAGCACCTGCGCATAGCGGGATAGCGCGCGTTCCAGCTCGGCGACCATCTCCGGCGTCGCTCCCTTCTGCGGCCCATAGACCGCCGACGCGCCGTGCACGCCACACAGCGGGTTGCGCACGTCGCTCGCCACGCGCACGCGGCAGTCGCACAACCGCGGATCCAGTCCACTCGCGTCGATGCGCGCAAGCTGCGCCAGCACGGCGCCGCCCGGCGGCAGCTCGCGCCCCTCCGTGTCGAGGAATCGCGCGCCGAGCGCCTGCGCCATGCCCGCGCCGCCGTCGTTGGTCGCCGACCCGCCGATGCCGATGAGCAGGTCGCGACAGCCGCCATCCAGCGCCGCGCGGATCAGCTCCCCGGTGCCATAGGTCGAAGCGCGCATGGGGTCGCGTGCGGCTTCGGGTATGAGCGTCAGCCCGGAAGCGGCGCTCATCTCGATGACCGCAGTTCCCCCGTCGAGCACGGCGTACTCCGCCATCACCGGCGCACCGAGCGGTCCGGAGACCTCGACGGCAATCCGCCGTCCGCGCCCGCCGTGTACAAGCGCGTCGACCATGCCTTCGCCGCCGTCGGACACGGGAATGTTTTCAACCTGCGCCGCGCCGTCCGCGCGCAGCGCGCCCCGCAGCACGGCGTCGCCCGCGTGCTCCGCCGAACAGCAGCCCTTGAAGGAATCCATCGCCGCAACGATCCGCATCCCATCGCCTCCATCTTGCCGCGCGAGACGGCGTTTGCTGCCATTATTATAGGGGATTTTCCGTAAAATGGCAAGCGCAGTCGGTCCGGCTTGCCATCGAATGTACCTCCGCCCAGACGCGAAACCGCCGTTCAAGAAGCGATTTCGCCCAAAACAGGACGCGCTGTCCGCCGCAGGCATTTCGCTTCGCAGCGCGCGTCGCTGCCGGATAGGCGCTGCGCATCCGCCTGCGTCAGGTCAAAATAAGCGGGGAAGAGGATTATCTCCTCTCCCCCGCTTTGCACAAAACAGCCGCGTTATTCGGCGACGGTCACGCCGTTGGCGATGTAGCCAATGAGCGTCGCGACGGCGCCGCAGGTCTTGGTGACGGTATCGATCTCCACGTACTCGCTGACGGAATGCGGGTTCTCGATCGTCGGACCGACGGAGATGATCTCCAGCTCGTCGCTCCAGGAAGCGAAGTCCGCGCACTCAAGGCCGCCGTGCACGGCGGTGATCACGCACTCGTCGCCGGTATAGGAATCAAAGGCCTGCTTGTACAGCAGCGCGATGGTATCGCCCTCGCGCTCTTCCCAGCCGACGTTGATGTTGTCGGGATTGAACGGATCCTCGCTGCCGGCATTGACTTCGAGGCCGAAGGCATTGCCGATCGCCACGAACTGCATGTTCGACAGCATGACGGGCCAGCGGGTGCTGCAGCGCATCGCCACCGACACGGCAGTGCTCTCCTCGCCCGCGACGACGTCGAGCGTGCCGAGGTTGAAGGAGGTCTCGGTGATACCGGCATAGCGCTGGCTGATGGTATTGACGCCGTCCTCGAGCGCCGCGACGAGGTCGATGACGGTCGCGGAGCAGTCCGCCGTCAGCACGGTCTCAGGCAGTTCCGCCGGCGCGTAGGTGAAGCTGTAGCCGGCTTCCGTGCGGTCGTACTGCTGCGCAAACAGGGCGATGGTCTGATCCATTTCCGCCTTGAAAGCGTCCTCGTATTCCGGAGAGAACACGACCGTCGCGCTGGCGAGCGCAGGGATCGCGGTCATGCCGGTGCCGCCGGTGAACGAAGCGATCTGCACGTCGATGCCGTTGTACTTCGCCCATGCCAGACAGTAGTCGACCGCCTTGATGGCATTGGCGCGGTTCTTGTCGATGTCCACGCCTGAATGACCACCCTTGGCGCCGTTGAGGTCAATCGTATAGGCAATCTTGTCCTCGGATGGGGCCTCGCTGGTCAGCGGCACGTCGTAGCGGTACGACATGAAGCCGCAGGCGGCGACGGTGCAGGTCGCGTAGTCCTCGGAGTCGATGTTGACCAGGTACTTCGCGTCCGTTACCCACGCGGGATCCATGTTGCCCACGCCGGAAGGCGAGCCGCCCTCTTCATTGATGGTGATGATGACGCGCAGCGGTCCGTGAACGTATTCGTCCGTCGTCACCAGATACATGGCGGTGACGATGCCCATGCCGTCGTCGCTGCCCAGACTGGTGTGACCGTCAGAGGAGATGGTGTTGGCCTCCTTGTCGACCACGACCACGATTGGCGACTGCGTCATGTCGCGACCGTCGTCGGAGACGACCACCATGTCCATGTGCGCCTGCAGCACGGTCAGCGGCACGTCTTCATAGCCGGGCGTCGCCGCGACGTCCCAGCGGACGTTGCCGACCTCGTCCTGCATGGACGGGAAACCGTGCTCCTCGCCCCAACCGTACAGGTAATCGCTGATGGCGTCGGTGTTGCCGGAGCCGCGCGGAATCTGCGCGATCTTTTCAAACTCCTCGACCATGTAGTCGAGCATTGCGTCCTCGTCCAGATCGAGCTTGACGTCTTCCGCCGTCGCGCAGCAGCCCATCGCCAGCAGGGCAAGGCACAGCAGCAGCGACGAAGCGCTCTTGAGGAATCTCTTCACATTGAAAGCCTCCCTTTGTGCTTGAATGCGGATAATTATACTCCGTGAAATCGCACCTTCCCAGCGCGCGTCCGTTAAATTTCATCCATCAAGCGCACAAAATGTCGGTATGATTTTTTGGCATCCCTTGGCGCAGCGGAAACCGCGTCGAAAATCCGCGCGCAGCTGCAGAAAACCCGGTATTTGATTTATGCGCAATGTGCGCATAAATATGCACGCGCATTTCCCCGAACGTGTCCGCCACATACGGACAGATGCATGTTTCCCGAATACGCGGGCACACCGCGGCACAGCA
>CALVPU010000108.1 GCA_944353735.1 uncultured Eubacteriales bacterium
TGACGCGGCACAGAAGGGGCGCGCGATGCGCGGTGCGGCAGAGCGCTTCCATATGGTGCGGAAGGACCACTCGAATGTGCGGCGCGCGATGTGCGGTGAGGTAGAAGCGCTCGACGCGGTGCAGAAGGAACGCGCGATGCGCGGTGCGGCAGAGCGCTTCTATATGGTGCGAAAGGACCACTCGAATGCGCGGCGCGCGATGCGCGGTGTGGCAGAGCGCTTCTATATGGTGCGGAAGGACCACTCGAATGCGCGGAGCTTCCTGTACCGCGCACCTGGTTGGTTATTTCAGCGCGGCGCCGCGACCGGCGGCGTGCTCCGGATTTGCGTGCTCAGGCGAGGGAAATTTCGCCGTCGCGACCGCAGCGCACATCGGTGCGGTAAAACGCGCGCAGCGCGTCGGTCAGGTGGACGAGATCGCGCGCGCCGGCGGTCTCGTAGCACGAGTGCATGGCGAGCTGCGCCAGCCCGACGTCCACCGTGTTCATGGAGACGTGCGCGTTGGCGATGTTGCCCAGCGTCGAGCCGCCGAGGATGTCGGAGCGGTTGGAGTAGCGCTGCACCGGCACGCCGGTGCGGCGGCAGATCTCCTCGAATACGGCGGCGGAGACGGCGTCGGTAGTGTATTTCTGGTTCGCGTTGCGCTTGACGACGACGCCGCCGTTGAGGAAGGCGCGGTTGCCGGCGTCGTACTTTTCCGGATGGTTGGGGTGCACCGCGTGCGCGTTGTCTGCCGAAACCATAAAGCTCGCGGCGATCGCGGCGCGAACCTGACTGCCCGCCATGCCCAGCGCCTCCGACACGCGTACCAGCACGTCGCGCAGCAGCGTCGAGTCCGCGCCCTGCTTTGTGCCGCTGCCAACCTCTTCGTTGTCCAACAGGGCGTAGACGCTGATGTGTCCCGCCGGCGCCGCGTCCAGAAACGCTTGCAGCGACGCATAGGCGCACTCGAGGTCGTCGATGCGCGGGCAGGAGAAGAATTCCCCGCTGGCGCCCCATATCGCGCCCGGCGTGCGGTTGTAGAGGTACAGGTCGCTGGCGACGATGTCCTCTGCGCGCGCGCCGCACGACCGCGCCACCTCCTCGGCGAGCTTGCCCTGCGCCTGCAGGTCGCCGTACAGCGGCAGCAGGTCGACCTGCGGATTGAACTTGTAACCGTCGTTGACCTCGCGGTTGAAGTGGATCGGCATGTTGGGAATCAGCACGGCGTCGCGGTCGAAATCGACCAGCCGCGTCTCGAGGCGGTCGCCGTCGCGCACTACGGCGCGCCCGGCGATGGACAGCGGGCGGTCCAGCCACGTCGACATCAGCATGCCGCCGTAGCGCTCGACGTTCAGGCGCACGTACGCTCCTGCGGCGACGTCCTCCGCCACAGGCTTGAGCTGAAAGGTCGGCGAATCGCCGTGGCTGGCGACGATCTGAAAGTGGTCCGCGCCGCCTTCCGGCACGATAAACGCCGCCACCGCCGAGCGGTTCCGCGTGAGAAAATAGCCGCCGGGCGCCAGGCGCCACGGCTCGCGCTCCTGCAGCTCGGCAAATCCTGCCGTCCGCAGTGCCTCGCACACCGCTTCACAGGCGTGAAACGCCGTCGGCGCGCGGCGGACAAAATCCATGAAGTCCCGCGTCATGTGTTCCATAAACCATTCCTCCCAAATGAAATCCCGCGGCAACCGCACCTTCGCCAGGGCGTATTGACGACGCGCGTCCGGCGTCCTATAATAGAGGCAGGACGGTTCCCAATCGTGCGAAAGAAGGCGATCGAATGCAGATGCCCGAGATCCTGATGTACAACCTCGACAACAAAAAGGGTTCGCGGCTGCGCCTGTTGGGGCTCAAGCTGCACATCCGCGTGCGCAGCGTCGCGCCCGAGGATTACGGCGAGCCGCTTGGCGCGCTCGCCGGCTTCCAGCCGCGCACCGGCGCGGCAGCCGAAGAGCAGTTTGACGACGAGATGCTGGTGCTGGTCAACTTCGGCAGCAAGCTGCTCAACCAGTTCCTGCAGGAAATGCGCGCGACCAAACAGCCCGGCGTGGCGCTCAAGGCGGTGCTCACGCCCACCAATGCCGGATGGAACTCCGTCCAGCTGCACCGCGAGCTCTGCCGCGAACACGAGGCGATGCGCGAAGGCAAGCCCGCGCATCCCGCCGGAGAATAGCGCGCGGCGGCAACTCCGTTCTGCCGGAAAACCGCAGACGCGGTCGCCCCGCGCACTGCACGCGCATTGTGCATGGAGCGTGTTGAGGCGGTTGACCTTGACGATGACGCCGCCCCGCGCACTGCACGCGCATTGTGCGTGCGCGGGGACGATTTCGAGCGCGGCGCGCACCACTGAGAGAGTGCGCGCTGTATCATGCGCATCATCGCGCGTGTGCGCGATCCTACCGGGATACGGCAGGTCGTCGCCTCGGTCAGCCTGCATCATGCGCATCGTGTGGGCGCGGCGACAGCGTTCGGAAACGCGGGGTGCGCGGGCGCTGTGCCGCCGCGTCCACATTCTGCCGCTTCCCGAAAGGGAAGTTTTTTTGCGCAAAAACACCGGCTTTCCACCTTCCCGCAGAAGTAACGCGCGAAGGCGCGGCGCCGGCTGGCAGGATAAGCAGAGCGCAAGCGGCGCGCTCGCCGGCACGCCGCCCGTACAGGCAGCGCGTCCGAGCGGCAATGCCCGCAGCCGGTCAGTCGCTCAGCGCGTCGAACGAATCCAGCAGCATCTGCATCTGCGCCAGCACGTTCGGCGTGCCGGAGGTCAGCAGTTCCACCGCGCCGGGCTCGGAACGCTGCGCCAGCAGTCCGCCGCGCGCCAACAGGTCGCGCAGCCGCTCGGCGGTGCCTTCCCGACCGTCAAAGATGCGGGCGTCGGGCAACAGCGCGCGCACGCTGCGCGCCAGAAAGGCATAGTGCGTGCAGCCGAGCA
>CALVPU010000109.1 GCA_944353735.1 uncultured Eubacteriales bacterium
TCCACGCGCTTCAGCGCGGCGATGCGCCGCGGCAGTTCGGCATCCTCGCTGCCGAAGCTGAGCGCGTCGATGCCCAGTCCGTCCAGCACGCCTACGCCGCCCAACGCGAACGCATCGGCGGGGCGCACGGCGAACAGCGCGGGCAGCTCGAACACCGCGTCTGCGCCGCAGCGCAGCGCCATTTCCGCGCGCGCCCACTTCGACAGGCACGCAGGTTCGCCGCGCTGTACAAAACTGCCCGCCATGCAGGCGACGACGTAGTCCGCGCCTGTCTGCGCCCGCGCCTGCGCGAGGTGATAAGCATGTCCGGCGTGGAACGGATTGTACTCGGCGATGACGCCCGCGATCTTCATGCGCTGTTCCTCCTCTTTGTCTATTCTATCCAAATCCGCGGCAATTTGCAAGTCCCGGCAGGAACGGGGGCGAAAAATGTCGAAATGAATAGAGCTCCGCCGCGCATGCGGCAGAATTTTTGCAGGCGAGGGGTTATCGTCATCATGGCCAAGCTATACTTCCGATACGGCGCGATGGGGTCGTCCAAGACCGCCAACGCCATTATGGTGCAGTACAACTATCAGGAGCGCGGGCAGAACGCGCTGATGCTCAAGCCGAGGCTCGACAACCGCGACGGCGACCGCATCGTCGGCTCGCGTTCGGGCCTGAGCGCGCCGTGTGCCTTTATCGAGGAACTGGACAGCTTCGATTTGTCCGACTTCAACTGCATCATCGTCGACGAGGCGCAGTTTCTCACTAAGGCACAGGTCGAGCGGCTGGTGGAGATCGTCGATCAGCGCGGCATCCCCGTCATCTGCTATGGGCTGCGCGCGGATTTTCAGGGCAATCTCTTTGAGGGCAGCCAGTGGCTGATGGCTTGGGCGGACACGATCGAGGAGATCAAGACCGTCTGCTGGTGCGGCAGAAAGGCGACATTCAACGCTCGCGTGTCGAACGGGCGCGTGGTCAAGTCCGGCGAACAGATCATGCTGGGCGGCAACGAGAGCTACGTGGCGCTGTGCCGCAGGCACTGGGCGGCGGGCGAGCTCGCGCCGGAGGAAATCCGCCGCATTTCGGCGGGCAAGCGCGCCTATCTTCCGCTGCTGCTCGATGCCGATCCGAGCGAGGCGATGATTGAGCGCTATCTCGATGACGGCGAGATGTACGTGCTCTGCGTCGGCGGCGAGGTCGTCGCGGAGGCGGTGGTGCTGCGCAGGAGCGCCGAGCTGTGCGAGCTCGTCAATCTCGCTACCGCACCGGCGCATCGAGGCCGCGGATACGCCTCGCGGCTGGTGCGGCGCATGCTCCAGCTCTACCGTCCGCGCTGCCGGCGCATGGAAGTGGGAACCGATGCGAGCACGGTCCCCTTCTACGAGCGGTTTGGATTCCGCTATGCCTACACGCGGGAAAACTTCTTTGCGGACAACTATCCGCCCATTGTCGAAAACGGCGTCCTGCTCAAGGATATGCAGGTTCTCTCGCTCGAGCTGTGAATTTCGCCTTGCCGCCATTCTTTATCCAAATTTGGTTGAATGCGCGCATAAAACGCGCTATAATGAAAGGCGGCGAGGTGTTTTTATGCTGATTGCTTCCGATTGGAAGGACTACGAGGTTCTGGATACCGGCGACGGCGAAAAGCTCGAGCGCTGGAACGACATTGTCCTGCGCCGCCCTGACCCGCAGGCGATCTGGCCCAAGCAGCGCCCTGAACTGTGGACGCGCGTGGACGCGCACTACCGCCGCTCGACCAAGGGCGGCGGCGAATGGACGTTTTTCCGCAAGCTGCCCGAGCGCTGGACGGTGCGCTATCGCGACTTGAAGTTCTACGTCCATCCGACGGGCTTCAAGC
The DNA here is from genome assembly GCA_944353735.1 of uncultured Eubacteriales bacterium. Taxonomy (GTDB): domain Bacteria; phylum Bacillota; class Clostridia; order Christensenellales; family Aristaeellaceae; genus Faecivicinus. The sequence goes on from CALVPU010000109.1 coordinate 1,844, forward strand.
ATACGGGACTGTTCCCCGAGCAGGCGGTCAACTGGGACTGGATGGCGGACCTGATCCGCACGGCGGACCGCCCTGTCCGCGTGCTTAACCTGTTTGGCTATACGGGCGGCGCGACGCTCGCGTGCGCCGCGGCGGGCGCGAAGGTCACGCACGTCGACGCTGCGAAGGGCATGGTCCAGTGGGCGGGCGAGAACCGCCGGTTGGCGGGCATCGACGAGACGCGCGTGCGCTGGATCGTCGACGACGCCATCAAGTTCGTGGCGCGCGAGGCCCGGCGCGGCAATGCCTATGAGGGCATCCTCATGGATCCGCCGAGCTATGGGCGCGGTCCGGGCGGCGAAGTCTGGAAATTGGAAAACGAGCTGTACGCGCTGGTCGCAGCCTGCGAAAAGGTGCTGGCGAAGGACGCGCTATTTATGCTGATCAACAGCTATACGACGGGACTGCAGCCGGCGGTGCTCAACAACATGCTGCAGATGGCGGTTGCCAAGGCGCGCGGCGGGCGCGTGACGGCGGACGAAATCGTGCTGCCCGTGACGGCGGGCGGCGTGCTGCCGTGCGGCGCGAGTGGGCGCTGGGAGGCGTGCGCATGAACGTTCGCGCTCTGCCCAAGGGGTACCGGCAGATCGGCGTCATGGATTTCGTGCGCAGCCGGCGCGAACTTTTGACCGTCAACGGGCTTGCGCTGGCGGTGATGGCGGCGATGATCGCCTTCGGCGCCTGGCGTTATCCCTTTGCGCCGACGTGGGATTTCATGCGCGCGAATGCGTGGACGTGGCTGCTGCTCTCCGCGATGTGCTTTGCGTACATTTCGCTGCACGAGCTGACGCACGGCGCGCTGATGCACCTGCTGTCCGGCGTCAGGCCGAAGTACGGCTTCAAGCTCTGCTACGCCTACGCAGGCAGCCGCGCCTACTTCGACCGCCGCAGCCATAACCTCATCGCGCTGGCCCCGTTGCTGGTATGGGGCATCGCGCTGTTCGCGCTGGAGCGCGCGCTGCCAGCCGAGTGGTTCTGGCTGTTCTACGTCGTCCAGATCTCCAACGTCTCCGGCTCGATGGGCGACGTCTACTGCGTGTTCGCCCTGCGCAGGTACCCATCGGATATCTTGATACAGGACACCGGCACGCGGATGCGCATCTTCGCGCCGCGTCCGAAAGGCGAGGAAAGACCATGATATTGCTCACCCTGCAAAGCGTTAACAAGTCGTTTGGCGTCAATACCGTCCTCAAGGACGTGTCGCTGACCTTGCAGTCGGGCAGCCGCATGGGGCTGGTCGGCGTAAACGGCAGCGGCAAGTCGACGCTGTTTCGCCTGATCAGCGGGGCGATGGAGCCGGATTCCGGCACGATTTCGCTCGCCAAGGGCACGCGCGTCGGCGTGCTGACGCAGGATGCCGACATTCGCAGCGATCTGACCATCCAGCAGGAGCTGGAGCGCGTATTCGAGCCGGTGCGCGAACTCGAGCGCAAGATGCGCGCGATGGAGGTCGAGATGGCGGAAAAGCACGGCGATCCGGAGGCGTTTGAGCAGCTCTCGCGCGCCTACGCGCGTCTGGTCGACCGCTTTGAGGACGCTGGCGGCTATGAGTGGCCCAGCCGCATACAGGGCGTGCTGGCGGGATTAGGCTTTGCCCGCGGTCGCGAGGACCAGCCGGCAAACCAGCTCTCCGGCGGTGAAAAGACGCGGCTGTGCCTGGCGCGCCTGCTGCTGACGCAGCCCGACCTGTTGATGTTGGACGAGCCGACCAACCATCTGGATCTCTCCAGCGTCGAGTGGCTCGAGGAAACGCTCAAGAAATATCGCGGCACGGTGCTGGTCATCTCCCACGACCGCTATTTTCTCAACTCGGTCTGCGACTGCATGGCAGAGCTCTCGATGCGCCACCTGACGCAGTACGAGGGCAACTACGACCGCTTCGCCGTGCAGCGGCAGGCGGCGATTGAGCGCCAGCTGAAGGAATACAAACTCCAGCAGGCGGAGATCGCGCGGCAGGAGGCGATCATCGCCCGCTTTCGCATGTACAACCGCGAAAAGTCGATCCGCGCGGCGGAAAGCCGCGAAAAGAAGCTCGAAAAGCTCGAGCGCATCGAAAAGCCCGTCGATGAGCACAAGGTGCGGTTTTCGTTTGAGGCGCGGCGGCGCTCGGGCGACGATGTGCTGTTTGCCAAAGAGCTGAGCATGGGCTTTGAGGGACGCGCGCTGTTTGAGCATTTCAACCTTCACCTGCGCGCGGGCGACCGCGTGGCGCTGATTGGCGCCAACGGCGTCGGCAAGACGACGCTGCTCAACATCCTCGTCGGCAAGCTCCAGCCGGACAGCGGATCGGTGGTCTATGGCTCCAACGTCGATCTTGGCTACTACGACCAGCTGCAATCGGGACTGCATCCGGAAAAGGACGTGCTCAACGAGTTGTGGGATGACTTTCCGCGACTGGAGCTCGATCGCGTGCGCAGCGTGCTGGCGCTGTTTCTGTTCACGGGCGACGATGTTTACCAGCAGGTCGCCACGCTTTCCGGCGGCGAGCGCGGTCGCGTGGCGCTGGCAAAGCTGATGCTCAAGAAGGATAACTTCCTGCTGCTGGACGAGCCGACCAACCATCTGGACATGGACAGCCGCGAGGTGCTCGAGGACGCGCTCGACGATTTCGACGGCACCATCCTCACCGTGTCGCACGACCGCTATTTCATCAACCGCGTCGCCAACCGCGTCATCGAGATGCGGCCCGACGGCGTGCGCGAGTACCTCGGCAATTACGACGACTATCTCGCCAAGAAGCGCCTTGAGACGGCGGGCGAGGAAGCGCTAGCGAACGCGGGCAAGACGCGCACGCAACTGGACAAGGAGCGCAAGCGCGAGCGGCTACGGCAGGAGTCCGCCAAACAGCTGCAACGCCGGTTGGAGCAGGCGGAACGCGCCATCGCGGATGCCGAGGCGCGCATCAGCGAGATGGAGGCGCGGATGGGCGATCCGGAAATCTATCGCGATTCCGACGCGGCGCAGGCGCTCGCGCGCGACCACCGCGACGCCAAGGCGGCGCTCGACGCGCTCTATGAGGAATGGGCGGCGCTGGAAGAAGCCGCTGCCGAAGAGTAGGAAGAACGCAAAAAGCGACCGCAGCCCGCCGCGAAAGCCATCGCGGCGGGCTGTTCGGACGGGCAAAGATCGTGCAAGCGCGAGAGGGTCGGAACCCTTTCGCGCTTTGACCATATCTGACGTGGCAGGAATGGCTTTTGCCGCGCAAAAGCCGCGCGCGGCGCACAGGGCGACCACGCGCGGATGGGAGGGAATGACCTTAGCCGATCTCCATGTCCAGCGATGCGGGCAGCGCGGGGAAAGGCGCGGTTGGCAGCGTCTGGTACCAGTAGGCGACGGTGTAGATGTCGTCGCGGCGCGGCTTGTAGAGGTCGCCGGGTTTGTACCAGCCGAGGTCCTGAATGGTGACGCGGAGATCGCGCTCGAAGCGGATCGGATCCGGCACGTGCCAGCGGTACATGGAAAAGCGCATCTGGTTGTCGTAGTGGTGCGGCGCGCGCACGTAGTACATGCCGGCGTAGAGCGAGTTGTAGGTGCGGTATTCGCCGCCGACATCCCAGTCGTACGCGCCGAGGAAATAGTCCTCGGTGCCGGTGCCGCAGATGGTTGGATGCTCGTCGCCGTCCATGAAGAACTTGATCTCGCCCTCGCCCCACCAGTTGCCGGTGCCGTTGAGACCGACGTGCATTGCCGTGCCCACGTAGTGGCCCTGTCCGCGCACGCCGTCGAGTATGACGTGGTCCTTGCCCTGTTCGAGCGGCGTCGAGCTGCGGAACTGGGCGTGGAAGTACGCTGCGTCCTCCGGGACGTCCATCAGCGAGTAGTTGACCTGATAGTAGATCACGCGCGGAACGTCGGAACGGTTCTCCAGCGTCATGACCGCGCGCTTGCGGAACGGCATCGTCCAGAAGCAGTTCATGCCGCGGTTGGGATTGATGGCGACCATCGCCGAATTCAGCTGCGCGAAGTTCGGGTCGAAGATGCTGCGCTCGTTGTCGCTCCAGCCGGCGGCGAAAAAGTCGCTCATCGGGCATTCAACGCTGGGCTGTTCCTGATCGTCCCAGTACATGCGCAGGATCACGTCGCGACCGACATAGCCGGTCATCCACATGCTCTGGATGGCGCCGCTGCCCTCAATGTCCGCCAGGCGGAACACTTCGCCGGGCTGAATGGCGTAGGACGGCGAGACCTTCCACCCGCGACCGAGCTTGCGGGCGCAGTTCGCGCCGGTGCCTTCGGTCGCCAGCGCGCCGCCGTTCGGCGTGCCGCGGAAGTTCTCCGCGCTCAGCGAGCGCGATTTGGCGTGGGACAGCAGCGGCAGCGACGCCGCATTCATCAGAAATCCGTCAAACATCGTCTAGTCCTCCTGTATCTGTTCGAGTATGGTGGTCTGGCGGTCGGGAAATTCCTGTATACGGCTGGCAAGGCTCAGGTAGATCGATTCCTTGCCGGCGAACCATTCGTCGCCGTAGACGATCAGCGGCACGCAGTAGGCCTCCGCGGGGATGTCCAGCGTTTCGATGAAGTATTCCTCCATCGCCTGGCCTTCCGGCGTGTAGATGTCGTAGGCAACCAGCTCGTAGTCGGCGGGGATGCCGTAGGTCAGCCAGCGGCTGATATCGCGGCAGCTCTCGCAGTATTCGCTGTACAGGTACACCACGCGCCCCGGCTGCCGGTTGGCGCGGTATTCCGCCTGCTCGCGCAGCGCGGCCTCGACGCCGGGATAGGCACCCGTCTCCAAATAATCGACGATCGCATCGTCCATGCTGCCGTCGGCGAGGAAGAGCGCGCCGTTGACAAAGGCGACGGGCAGCGGTACGGCGTCCGGGTCGACGCCGGCCTGCGCCATGCGCGCATCCAGCTCGTCCTGATCCGTGCCGTCGACGTCCATGCGCAGGTTGTGGAAGCGCATCTGCAGGCCGTCGTTTCCGAACAGCGCGCGATAGCGCACGGCGATTTCGTCCTGAATCGTGCAGCTGCCGCAGCCGCTGCCGACGCGGCCCGCGCATCCGCCGCAGGGATCAATCAGATAGATTTCCATCTCCACGCAGCCGGCGCCTTCCGCGACTGCCGGCGCCAGCAAAAGCCACAGCGCCAGCGCGGCGGCTGCGAGCCGCTTCACGGCTTTGCCTCCGCATTTACGCGGGGATGGCAGCACAGCACGCTGCGTCCGCCGCCCAGCTTGCGCATTTCCGGCTGGCCCTTGCGGCACTCGTCGGTGGCGTAGGGACAGCGGTTGCTGAAGCGGCAGCAGGTCATCGTGTACTCGCGCGTCTCCGCCTCGGTCATGCGCACGCCCTTCGTCCAGCGCTCGCCGACGCGCGGCACGGAGTTCATCAAAAGCTCCGTGTACGGGTGCGCCGGATTTTCCATGATCTCCTTGGACGGGCCGTACTCGATCAGGTTGCCGCGGTAGAGCGTGGCGATGTAGT
>CALVPU010000110.1 GCA_944353735.1 uncultured Eubacteriales bacterium
GCCGATCTTGAACAGCGAGTGCTCGGAGCGCATGTTGAACGCCTGCACGATCTGGCACAGCGCCAGCACCATGAACGCCAGCGTCTGACCGCCGGCCTCCTGACCGGTGAAGGACTCGCCGACGTAGTAGGCGATCAGCGACAAAATCGCGAACATGCAGCCCTGCAGCACGATGCGCACGCCGTAGCCGTGGGCGAACAGCCCTTCGTCCTTCGGCTTGGGCTTGTGCTCCATGACGTCGCTCTCGACCGCCTCCATGCCCAGCGAGATCGCCGGCAGGCTGTCGGTGACCAGGTTGATCCACAGAAGCTGCATGGACATCAGCGGCGACTTGTGCCACATCAGCATGGCGACGAACACGGTGATGACCTCGCCGATGTTCGTGCCCAGCAGGAAGCCGACGACCTTCTTGATGTTGGCGTAGATGCCGCGGCCCTCGCGCACGGCGTCGACGATGGTGGCGAAGTTGTCCTCGGTGAGGGTCATGTCGGCGACGCCCTTGGCGACGTCGGTGCCGGTGATGCCCATGGCGCAGCCGATGTCGGCGGCCTTGAGCGCGGGCGCGTCGTTGACGCCGTCGCCGGTCATGGAAACGACCTGTCCCTTGCGCTGCCACGCCTTGACGATGCGGATCTTGTTCTCCGGCGAGACGCGCGCGTAGACGGCGATGTGCTCCACCTCGCGGTCGAGCTCGTCGTCTGTCATGGCGTCGAGCTGCGCGCCGGTGATCGCGCGGTCGTCCGGCTGGAGGATGCCCAGCTCGCGGGCGATGGCGGATGCGGTGACGACGTGGTCGCCGGTGATCATCACCGGCTTGATGCCGGCGCGGCGGCAGACGCGCACCGCTTCGGCGGCCTCGGGCCGCGGCGGGTCGATCATGCCGACCAGGCCGAGGAAGGTCAGATCCCTCTCCAGCGCCTCGCTGGTGGGCGCTTCGGGCAGCTTGTCCAGCACGCGGTAGCCGATCGCCAGCACGCGCAGGGCGTCGGCGCTCATGGTGTCGTTGACCTCGCGGGCGGCGTCGATGCCGCCGCGCACGCACAGCTTCGCCATGACGTCGAACGCGCCCTTGACGATGGCGACGTACTGACCGTCGATCTGGTTGACGGTGGTCATCAGCTTGCGGTCGGAATCAAAGGGGATTTCCTGAAGGCGCGGATCGCGCTCGTTGAGCGCGTCCTTCTCCATGCCGTTCTTGTGCGCGGCGACGACGATGGCGGTCTCGGTGGGATCGCCGATGTGCTTCTCCGCGCCGTCCTCGAAGGTCACGGAGCCGTCGCAGCACAGCGTGCCCAGCCGCAGCAGCGCGCGCACGGAATCGGAGTTGTCCGCGGAGATGTCCTCGGGCGCGTCCGCGCCGTCGACGTACGCCTTGACCAGCGTCATGCGGTTCTGCGTCAGCGTGCCGGTCTTGTCCGAGCAGATCACCGACGCGCCGCCCAGCGTCTCGACCGCGGGCAGGCGGCGGATGATGGCGTTCTTCTTCACCATGCGCTGCACGCCGATGGAGAGCACGACCGTGACGATCGCCGGCAGGCCCTCGGGAATCGCCGAGACCGCCAGCGACACCGCCGTCATGAAGATCTCCATCGCCGGAATGCCGTTGATCAGCCCGACCACGAAGATGATCGCGCACGCCGCCAGCGCCATGATGCCCAGATACTTGCCCAGCTGCGCCAGCTTCTTCTGCAGCGGCGTCTGGCCCTCGTCCTCGTTCTCGAGCAGGTTGGCGATCTTGCCCATCTCGGTGTCCATGCCGGTGGCGGTGACCACGGCGGCGGCGGAGCCATAGGTGATGGAACAGCCGGAGAACACCATGTTGGCGCGGTCGCCCAGCGCGGCGTCCTCGGCGATGGTCGCGGCGGCGTCCTTCTCCGAGGGCACGGACTCGCCCGTCAGCGCCGATTCCTCGCTCTTGAGGCTCGCGCTCCGGAGCAGGCGCGCGTCCGCCGGCACGAAATCGCCCGCCTCGAGGCGGATGACGTCGCCGGGCACCAGCTCGGAGGCCTCGACGATGCGCTCGGCGCCGTCGCGGATCACGCGCGCGTGCGGCGCGGAGAGGTTCTTCAGCGCGTCGAGCGCCTTCTCCGCCTTGTTTTCCTGAAACACGCCGATCGCCGCGTTGAGCAGCACGATCAGCAAAATCAGCGCCGGTTCGAAGAACTCGCCGGTATCGCCCTCCACGCAGGCGACGACGAACGACACGATCGCCGCCGCGATCAGGATCAGGATCATCACGTCCTTGAACTGCTCAAGAAACCGTACCAGCAGCGACTTGGGTTTCTTCTCGCGCAGCCGGTTTTCGCCGTACTGGGCGCGCTTGTCCTGAACTTGACGCTCGGTCAGGCCGCGCGCCGGGTCCGTCTGCAGTGTCCGGACGACCTCGTCCACGGCTTGATGGTGAAAGGTCAACATAGGTCCCTCCTTTGCGGATTGTTCGCTCATTATACCATATTATCCCGCCAGCCGCAACCATTTGCCGCATCCTTAGCCAAATACGGCGCATTTCGCCGCAATCTTAGCCAAAACAGAAGCGCCGGCTGCAAAGCCGGCGCGAAAATCCCGCCCTGCGCGGGCGAAAGGGGCTTACGGATCGACGATGCCCATCGCGACGATGCCGACCGCGGCGATGGCGATGGCGGCGTAGTGCTTCTTCGAGAGCTTCTCCTTCAGGAAGATGCGCGCCCACAGCACCGACACCAGGCAGTAGCAGGAGATGATCGGCGCCGCGCCGACGGTGTTGGCGGCGATGGCGTAGACGTAGGCGAGCTGGCCCGCCGTCTCGCAGACCGCGCCGGCGAGCTTCGGGCCCTCGCGCGGGATCTCCAGCTTCTGCCGGCGCACGCCGAGCACGTAGACCGCCGCCACGACGCCCATCGCCAGGAACGTCAGCTCGTAGGCGGTGTTGGCGACGGCCTCGTCGAGCGTCTCGAGGATGATCGAGTCGGCGACGGTGCCGGCGGCGTCGAGCACGCAGTAGAGGATCGGGAACAGCAGCGCCAGCACGCTGCGCGTGTAGCGCACGTTGGCGTCCTGCTGGCGCGCGGCGCGGATCTCCTCGTCCTCGCGCGCCTCGACGACGCCCAGCATCACCACGCCCACCGCCATGAGCGCGATGGCGAAGATGCCCACCGGCAGCTCGACGCCGCCCACCGTCATCGAGGGGATCGACTCGCCCAGAAAGATCAGGCAGAACAGCGCCGCCACCGCGCCGGAAGTGTTGCAGATCGGCGAGGAAATCGACAGTTCGATGTAGCGCAGGCCGACGTAGCCCAGCACCATCGACAGGATGTACAGCAGCGACGCCGGCAGGTAGGCGACGATATCGCCCATCGTCAGCCGCACGCCGTCGACGAAGATCGTGTACGCCGCGTGCAGGCCCATCACCAGGCCGACCGCCATGACCATCTTCCAGTGGCTGTAGCGGTCGTCCGGGCGCGAGCCCATCTTGCTGAACAGATCGGACCCGCTCCAGCAGAACATCGCCGCCAGCGCAAGCAGAAACCAATTCATCGGAAACTCCCCTTCATCATCAATCGTCTGTCCGTTTTCGGCAATCGGGCCGCGGTCACAGCCGCACGATGCCCGCCTCGACCATCTTCTGAAGCGACATGAGGATGCCGAGCTTGGCGTGATACCACGTCAACCCGCCCTGAAAGTACACCGCGTACGGCGGGCGGATGGGGCCGTCGGCGCTCAGCTCGATCGACGAGCCCTGCACGAACGCGCCCGCCGCCATGATGACGTCGGAATCGTAGCCCGGCATCGGCCACGGCTCCGGGCGCACGTAGCTGTCCACCGGCGCGGCGGCCTGAATGCCGGTGCAGAACGCCACCATCGCTTCCGGCGAGCCCAGCTCCACCGCCTGAATGATGTCGTAGCGCGGCTCCGCGCCGTCCGGCACCACGCGGTAGCCGAGCTTCCCATACAGGTTCGCGGCGAAGATCGCGCCCTTCAGCGCGCCCGCCACCACCGTCGGCGCGAGGAAAAAGCCCTGATACAGTGCTGGCATCACGCCGAGATTCGCGCCGACCTCCTGGCCCAGCCCCGGCGCGCTCAGCCGGTACGCGCACCGCTCCACGCACGCCTTCGCCCCCACGATGTAGCCGCCGATCGGCGCCAGCCCGCCGCCCGGGTTCTTGATCAGCGACCCGACCGTCATGTCCGCGCCCACGTCCGACGGTTCGATCGTCTCCACGAACTCGCCGTAACAGTTGTCCACCATGCAGATCAGGTCCGGCTTGACCGACTTGACAAACGCGATCAGCTCGCCAATCTGCTCCACCGAAAAGGTCGGCCGCGTCTGATAGCCCTTCGAGCGCTGGATCGTCACCAGCTTCGTGCGCTCGTTGATCGCCGCGCGAATGCCCTCCCAGTCGAACCCGCCTTCCGGCGTCAGGTCCACCTGCCGGTACGTCACGCCGTATTCCTTCAGCGAACACGGCGACTGCCGGATGCCGATGACCTCCTCCAGCGTGTCGTACGGCTTGCCTACCGGCGACAGCAGCTCGTCCCCCGGCAGCAGGTTCGCCGAAAGCGCCACCGCCAGCGCGTGCGTCCCGCACGTGATCTGCGGGCGCACCAGCGCCGCTTCCGCGTGAAATGCGTCCGCGTACACCTTCTCCAGCACGTCCCGCCCCACGTCGTCGTAGCCGTATCCCGTCGTCGCCGCAAAGCACTGCGCGCTCACGCGGTTCTTCTGCATCGCCCAGATTACCTTCGCCTGGTTTTGCTCCGCCACGCGGTCGATTTCCGCAAACCGCTCCTGCAGCCCCGCCAGCACCGCTTCTCCATATGCGTACACATCGCGCTGCACGCCCAGCGCCTCGTACATCTCCTGCATCTGCATCTTTCCTGCCTCCATTGCCTCGTCATTCCCCCCGCGCCGGATCGCTCGGTTCGTCCAGCCCGTCCAGTACCTGCTCCGCAACCTCGCGGATGACGTCCGGACGCGTCACCACCAGCCCGTGCCGCTCGTCCCCCAGCACCAGCAGCGTGTCCCCCGCGCGTATCCCAAACCGCACCCGCGCTTCCTTCGGGATCACAATCTGCCCCTTGTCGCCGACCTTCACCGTGCCAAACACGTGCCGTCCGCCCGCTTTCCCCAACAGGTGCTTCCCGCTCGCCATCGCGCGCCTCCTCCCCGCCGCTTTCGCACTTTTCCCACAAGTGGGAAAAACTCACGCCCGTCATTATACCACCCGCCCCGCGCCCCCGCAAGCGCGCTATGTTAAATGTACACAGGCCGCCAAGGGGGACTCTGTCCCCCTTGGATCCCCCTGCTCAAGGGTCTGAGACCCTTGAGAATCCCACTTTGGCGGCGCATTTTATGCGCCGCGGGAATGGGGATGATGGGCTTTCGTTTCTGCTCGGGGCAAATCCCGCCGGACGGCGGTGGGATTTGCTGGAGGAAATTGGAGGATTCGGGGAGACGCCAAGGGGGACTCTGTCCCCCCTTGGCGCTCCCTGCTCAAGGGTCTGAGACCCTTGAGAATCCCACTTTGGCGGCGCATTTTATGCGCCGCGGGAATGGGGATGATGGGCTTTC
>CALVPU010000111.1 GCA_944353735.1 uncultured Eubacteriales bacterium
TACACGCCGCGGCACTTCATGCCCACCAGACGGTTCTCGACGATGTCGATGATGCCGACGCCGTGCTTGCCGCCCAGCTCGTTGAGCTTCCAGACGAGGTCGACCGAGTTCATCTTCACGCCGTCGATTGCGACCGGCACGCCCTTTTCAAAATCAATGGAGACGTATTCCGCCTCCTCCGGCGCCTCTTCGGGCGTGACGCCCATCTCCATGTTGCCGGCATATTTCGGTTCGTTGGCGGGATCTTCCAGCTCGAGGCCCTCGTGCGACAGGTGCCAGAGGTTCTTGTCCTTGGAGTAGTTCGTCTCGCGGTTGATCTTCAGCGGCACGTTGTGCGCCTCGGCGTACTCGATCTCCTGCTCGCGGCTCTTGATGTCCCACACGCGCCACGGCGCGATGACCGGCATGTCCGGGGCGAACGCCTTGATCGCCAGCTCGAAGCGCACCTGATCGTTGCCCTTGCCGGTGCATCCGTGGCAAATGGCGTCGGCGCCCTCCTTCTTCGCGATCTCGACCAGCCGCTTGGCGATGATCGGGCGCGCCATCGAGGTGCCCAGCAGGTAGACGTTTTCGTACTTCGCGCCCATCTGCACGCACGGGATGATGACGTCGTCGACGAATTCCTGATTGAGGTCCTCGACGTAGAGCTTGCTCGCGCCGGTCTTGATCGCCTTCTCCTCAAGGCCGTCCAGCTCGCCGACCTGACCGACGTTGGCGGAAACGGCGATGACCTCGCAGCCCTCGTAGTTCTCCTTCAGCCACGGAATGATGATGGACGTGTCCAGTCCGCCGGAATACGCCAGCACGATCTTCTTGAACTTCTTCATGACATTCATTCTCCTGTTTCGCCGCTCGGGCGTCGTTTTGCTTTATGCAATTATTATACGCATTTTTGCGCGAGTGTCAAGGGGTATAGGTGCATATTTATGTGAATTAACCGCGATTTCACTGCATAGTCATTCAGACTTGCGACGCCGGTCGCGAAAGAACGCCTCCAGCAGCGCGCGGCACTCGTCCGCCAGCACGCCGCCGTCGCTAGCGCAGAAGTGGGAAAACGCCGGGTCCTCGGGGATGCGGTAGACGCTGCCGGCGCAGCCCTGCGCGGGATCGGACGCGCCGTAGACCAGCCGCGACAGGCGCGACTGCGAGATCGCGCCGGCGCACATCGGGCAGGGTTCGAGGGTCACGTACAGCGTGCAGCCGTTCAGCCGCCAACCGCCCAGCCGCCCAGCCGCGCGCCGGATGGCGAGCACTTCGGCGTGAGCGGTGGGATCGCCGCTGCGCTCGCGCTCGTTGTGCGCGCGCGCGATGATTTCGCCGCCGCGGACGAGCGCGCAGCCGACCGGCAGTTCGCCCTCCGCCAGCGCCGCGCGCGCTTCCTCCAGCGCCGCGCGCATGAAATCGGCGTCCGCCATGGCGCTCACCATCCCATCGCCGACAGCATCGCGTCGGGCGTAACCCAGCATTCGACCGCCGCTGCGACCGCCAGCAACGGCAGCACGAACAGGACAAACATCAACAGCGTGCAGCCGATCGCCCGCAGCGGACGCGCCCTGCGGCGGCAGACGCGCGCGGTGAGCTTGCGGCACAATGTAAACCCCAGCGCAAAGCTCAGCAGCAGCGCGGGCAGCTCGAAGATTCCGTGCGGCAGGATGCCGGCAACGGCCCACTGCGCCGCCATCCCAAAGCCGAACATCGAGCCGAGGGCGGCGCCGAGCACGACTGCGTTGATGAACAGCGCCAGCAGCGGCAGGAACAAAAACGGCGCCAGCCCCAGCAGGACCGCCGTGCCGCTCGCCTGAAGGTTGTGAAAGAACAGCATCACGGGGTCGAGCCCAATCGCCTCCGCCAGCGCCCGCCCGCTCCAGCCGTCATACGCCGCGGCGCGCGGCGATTCCAGCGCGGGCACGTCCTGCGCCGCTTCCGGCCACAGCGAGTGCACACCGTCGTGCGCCGCCGTGCTGTCCAGCGCAACGCCGTCCAGCCCCGCAGGGATCTCCTGCAGCAGCTGCAGACCCGTCCACGGGTCATCGGCATACACAGCCGTGAACAGCGCGGTCAGCACCACGAACAGCGCCGTCAGAATCCAGAACGTCTTGCGCACGTCCCGCTTCCAGTACCTGCGCATGGATTCCAGCGCCGTGGGGACATAGTCGTCCCGCATTTCCACATCGTTCATCCGTTCCCCACCTCCGGATACGTCCGACCCTTCCAGTACCACCACTTGAGCTTCTCCGGCTCCCGCTGAGGATGCTCGGCGAAGTAGACCGCCAGCCGGAACACGTACAGCTGGCAGCGGTCCTCCTGAAAGCCCTTGTGCGCGCAGTCGAGCCGGTACAGTTCCTCGGGATCGTGCCCGACCAGATCGGCGACCGCATGAATGCCGATCTCCTCCAGATCCCGCGCGATGTTCGGTCCCACGCCGGGAATCGAGCGCAGGTCGCCCGCTGCCATGGTCTTCCACCTCCGCATGGCGCAGCGCGGCTCCGCAGTCCACGCAGGGCAGCAGCGGCGCGCACATCGCCGTTATGCAGGCGCCTTCGGCGGCGCCGTCTGCAATGAGTATACCATACCCGCGCCCGCCGCACAAGGCTTCAGTACAAATTCGCCGCCGTGAGCGCCTCCTTTTCACGAATGTGCTCGATGCCCTCGCCGATGAGCGCCACGGAGCCGTAGAAGTCCTCCATGTCCGTGTAGGCGACGCAGATCTCCGCCTCGATGATGCGCTCCTTGACCTCGTGCAGGTCGTCGTGTTCGCAGAGCAACTCGAGCAGGCCCGAGCGCTCGTCCCACAGCGTCGCCAGCGCGATCAGCCCCTCGCGCGCGCCGGTGACGTCGCCTTCCTCCATCGTTACAAAGATCTCCGTCGCCATCTCGTGCGCCTCGTCCAGCACCGCGTTGACCGCCAGCATCGAGGCGGCGCAGACCGCCAGACACGCCGCCAGGACCGCCGCAACCGTGATCGTCAACCGCTTCATCCGCTCCCGCCTCCTCTCGCCTCACCACGTCACCTGCTCCGGCGGGATCGCCTGAAAGGTCTGCACACCGCCGTCGCGCAGCTGCAGCATCATTCGTCCCTTTGTGTCGAGGCTCGCCAGATAGACGCCCTGAATGCTCAACCCGCGCTGCGCCAACACGTGCGCCAGCCACGCCTCGCCGCGCCCCGCCTGCTGCAGGTTGTGCGCCTGCGCGCGACCGTCCATGACGAGGATCATCGGCAGGCCTTCATAACCCGGCTCGACGCCCATCTCCGCCGATGTCGGCGGGCGACCGTCGCCCGGCGCGAACGCCGAGATCGAGCCGTTGGCCTCGATCACCGCCGTGCCGACGTCGGCGGGGTTGAGAAAGCCCGCGCCGCGCAGCCCCTCCAGCAGATCGGACAGGCTCAGGCACAGCCGGTTGAGCTCGCGCTGGTCGATCACGCCGCGGGAGACGACCACCGCCGGCTTGCCGGACACGAACGCCCGCACGCGGTCCGACTTGAGCGACGCCAGCGTGATCACGCCGTGCACGACAAACATCGCCGCCACCGGCAAGAGTCCGTGCAGCAGCGGCGTCGACACGCTCTCCATCGGCGCGGAGATCACGTCCGCCAGCAGGATCGTCATGGCAAACTCGTAGGGCTGGAACTGCCCGAGCTGCCGCTTGCCCAGCCCGCGCATCAGCAGGATCATCACGATGTACAGCGCCATGCCGCGAAAAAACAGTGCAAACACGCCAACGCCTCCTCCGGACCCGCGCCCCGACCGGTCCTGCCTACATTCTGCCCGCATGCGGAAAGATCATGCAGGCGCAGGGCGGTCGCTGCGCCTGCAGCGGAAAAGACGCACGCCGCCAGCGGGCGCAAGGCTCCGTATGTCCGGAACCATCGCCGCGCCGCAAGGCGCGGTCGAAATCAAGCCCGCACAGCAGCGGAAAGCGGCGCATTCTGGTCCGCGGATTGTCCGGCAAAAGGCGCCGACAAATGCAGCGCGGTCCTCTGCCCCTCTGACCTTCCGACCGGCGTCCGCGCCTCCCCTTCCAGCGATCCTCAAATCACCGGCAAGGTCGTCCGCGCTGCATTCTGCGGCGCAGTCCCGCCGCGCAGAGTCCGGCATCCTTCTCCGTTCTCCACCCGTCCGTTTCTCCACCGCGCGCAATGCGTTCTTCCTGCACGCCTCCGCGCGCAGAATCCCAACGTCGTCGGCTCCGCGGACTTGATTTTTGGCGCGAAACGGGGTATGATGGTAGCGGGCGGTTCAGCGACCGCCGGAGGGAGATACGATGGATTTTTGGAATGAACTGGGCAAAAAAATCGCCTCGCGCACGGATCGCAGCCGCGACGACGGCGGCGACGGCGAGCTGCGCGAGGCGCGCGAGGCATTGGAGCGGCAGATGGCGGAACTCGGTCGCGCCTACTATGAATCGGTCGACGGCACGTCGCAGGCTGTGCCCGCCGCGCAGCTCGACGCCGTGCGCGAGGCGCTGGAACGGGTCGCGCGGCTGAGCGCCCGGCGTGAGCCGCGGCGCGTGCGCTGTGCCGCGTGCGGGACGGTGCAGCCGGACGGCGCGCGCTTCTGCGCCAACTGCGGCAAGCGCATGCCCGAACCGCCGCCGCAGCTGCACGAGGACGCGACGCCCGACGCGGCGTACTGCCCCGCCTGCGGCGCGATGCGCCTGGGCGAAGAGCGCTACTGCGCGCTGTGCGGCGCCGACCTCGCACCGGAAGCGACGTCCATGCCGCCCGCGGTCCCGGCGCCGGCGCGGCGGGAGGGTCCCGAGGAACCGGCGGAGGACCGTTCGGCATGGCAGTGACGGAACGTTGCGCGACAGCGCAGGGAGGCGGCATGCGAATCGTCTGTGAAGCGCACGCAAAGATCAACTGGTCCTTAAACGTCCTCGGCGTGCGCGAGGACGGCTACCACGAACTGGATATGCTGATGCAAACCCTCGCGCTGAGCGACGAGATCACGTTCGAGCGCGCGCGCTGGCTGACGCTGAGCGTCGACGGGCAGGCGCTTCCCGTGGGAACGCGCAATCTGGTCGTCCGCGCCGCGAACCTGCTCAACGACTACATGGGCCAGCGCAACGGCGCGCGCATCCGCCTGGTCAAGCGCATTCCCGCGCGTGCAGGTCTGGGCGGCGGCAGCGCGGACTGCGCCTGCGCGCTGCTGGCACTGAACCGGCTGTGGGATCTGCGCCTGCCAGCGGGCACGCTGCTCAAGCTCGGCGCGCAGCTGGGCGCGGACGTGCCGTTCTGCATGACGGGCGGACTGGCGCGCGTGCGCGGCATCGGCGAAAGGCTCACGCCGATGCCATGCGCGCCGGAGGTCCATCTGGCGATGGTCACCCCTGGCGGCGGGCTGTCCACGGCGGCGGTGTTCCGCGCGTGGGACGAGATGCGCGCCCGCGCAGCGGCAGGCGGCGCGGGCTTGACCAAAGGGGACGGCGTCTCTGACGCCGATGCGTCCGCGATGCGCGGCGGTGCGCGCGCGCCCATGGGCGATGGCAGCCCCGACGCCGGTTCACAGGCGCAGCACGGCGCCGCTTGGGACATGGACGGCGATGCCCCCGGCACTGGCGGCGCGCAGATGCTGGACGAGGCGGGCGCACCGTGCGCCTCCGACCTCGGCGCGCTCGCCGAAGCGCTCATGCGCGGCGATCTCGAGCGCGCGCAGGCGCTGTCCGGCAACTCGCTGGAAGTGCCCGCGATTCAGATGATGCCGGAGATCGCGGCGCACATGGCGGCGTTCCGGCGGCTGGGCGCGCGCTTCGTGCGCATGACTGGCAGCGGTTCGACCGTGTTCGCCGCGTTTGCCACGCAGTCCGACGCCATTCGCGCTGCGCAAGCCATTCCTGGCGCGATTTACACCCACACGCTGCGCGGATGAGCGCGCGGCAGCTTCCCGCCGCGCGCCATTTCCGGAGCGATTCACGTCCCGCTGGGCAAATGCGCGTCCTGCGCAAAAAAGCCGCTTCCACGCACATGACGTGGAAGCGGCTTTCACCGCGCTCAGTCGTTGCCGTTTTCAGCGTAAAAGGCGTACCCGCCCACGATCGCGACCGGATCGAGATCCGTCCACGGCTGCGCGGCGTCCAGCGCCTGATAGTACAGCGCGTCGCCGGACAGCACCCGCGCACCGGAGAGCACCTCGTGCGCCGCGCGCAGGCTGTCGGCATCGTAGCGGCTGCCCGCCGGAAACTGCTGCTGCTCCTCGAGCACCTCGCCCAGCGTGTCCGCAAACCAGTCGCTCGCCACGCGGTTCATCACCACCGTGCCGATCGCCAGCTTCGTCTCGTAGCTCTCGTTCCGC
Organism: uncultured Eubacteriales bacterium; assembly: GCA_944353735.1. Taxonomy (GTDB): domain Bacteria; phylum Bacillota; class Clostridia; order Christensenellales; family Aristaeellaceae; genus Faecivicinus. The sequence goes on from CALVPU010000111.1 coordinate 6,294, forward strand.
GCCAGCGCACTGATCGTCCGCGCCAGCAGCACCGTATCCCGGTCCTCGGTAAAGCTCACGGACGGGACCAGCATGCACGCCAGCGCCACGGCGATCGCCGCCAGCGCCACAACCCTTCGCATTGGCATCCGTCCCTTCATGATTGCTGAAGTTATTATACACGCCTCAGCAACATATTTCAATCATTTTGTAATAGTTTCGAAATAAATCCCCATCCTTCTATCTATATTCAAGATCCGGTCCAAATATGACGAAAAAAGCCGAAAGCGACAAAAAGGCGGCGGTTCTGCTCAAACAGAACCGCCGCCTCCATGCAAAAAGCGAACCCCGCCCTACCGGCGGGATTCGCCCTGTTTTCCCAAATGGGGATATGCCGTCGCGCCTCAGCCGATGCTGCGGCTGGAGATGTAGCCCAGCACGGTGAAATCGGCGTTGGACACCAGCACCTTGCCGTCGCGGAAGCCGCGAACATAGACGTCCACGCCTGCCGGCAGCGTCGCACGCCGCGGGTCGAGGTTGTCGGGGGTGATGTATTCGATGGTCGTGGCGCGGTTGGTGCGCGCCTTGACCGGATTCGTCGCCATCATGTCCTCGCACTTGGCGAAGCCGACGTATCCATTCCAGCGGATGCGCGCCCATTCGCCGGACACCGCTTCCACCGTCACCCGCGTGCCCAGCGGCAGCGAACCCACCGAGCGCGTCGGCGTAGCGTAAACCTTCATGGAACCGGGAAAGACCAGCGCGTCAAAGCTCGCCAGCGCCGTGCCAGCCGTCAACATCAGAACGCAAACCAGAACACCAATCCGCTTCAACATACCTGCTCTCAGACGCATTTTTCCGTACCGCCTTCCCCATATTGCCGCGCTGCGCGCGGGTATTCTATATTGTACGCGGGCGGGAAAGAATTGTCAATCGACGGATATTGCAGTTCCCTTACAAATCAGGGAACGAAGCATCACAATATGTCGAACGGCGCCGCATTCTCCTCCGTAGGCGCGGGAAAGCCGACGAATTGCGGCGCATGACCGGTTGCGGGCAGAAAGCGCTCGAAGAAGTCGCCGGCGGACATCGCCAGCGTTTCGGTGTTGTCGCAGGGATGAAACGCCAGATCGCCGCACGCGCGCAGCGCCTCGTCCACCAGCAGCCGCACGCGGTTTTCGCGGTCGAACAGCAGGCTCATCGGACTGACCGAACCGGGACGCGCGCGCAGCATCTCCAGCATCTCCGCCTCGCCGGCGAAGCTCAGCCGCGGCGTGCCCGCCTGTTTCGACAGATCGGACGTGCGCAGCCGCGCCTCCGGGCGCGCCACGCACAGCGCGTAGACGCGGCGGCTCCTGGTCGTGAGGAAGTAGTTCTTGCACACGACCGCGCCGAGGCGGACGCCGATCGCGCCGCACTGCTCGATGGCGGCGGCAGGTGCATGGCGTGCGACGCGATAGGGAATGCCCAGCGCGTCCAGCCGCGCGTACACGGCGCGGCGAACTTCGGACCAGTCGTTCACAGCGTCCTCAGATCCTTTCCCTTGAGCAGAATCGCGCCGCAGACGGCGCGGTCGAGCAGCCGCGACGAGACGCGCTCGCCATAGCGTTCCTGAAGCTGCACCGGCGACAGGTTCGTCGCCACGACCGTGTGCCGCCGTGCCGCCGCGCGCTCGTTGAGCAGCGTGAACAGGTACTCGACGGTGATGTTGCGCATCATCGGCTCCGTGCCGAGATCGTCGATGAGCAACAGCGGCGCGTCGAGCAGCGAGCGGAAGTCCGCGCCACCCGGGTCCTCGCCCACGTGCTGGCGGCGCATGGTCTCGAACATGCGAAACGCCGTGACGCGCACGGCGGACAATCCGCGGTCGACCACGCGCGCATAGATGCAGTTGAGCAGGAACGTCTTGCCCACGCCGCTTGGGCCGGTCAGCAGCAGGTTGCGGTAGCGCGCGTCCGGAAAGGCGTCTGCGTACGCCTCGCAGACCTTGCGCGCCGCCGCCATGCGCTCGCGCTGTCCGTCCTGTTCCGGAAAGCGCGACAGGTCGAACCTCTCAAAGCACTGCTCGTCCACGCCTGCCATGGAACCGTCCTCGTGCTGGCGCGCGCGCAGCCGCGCCTCGAAGCAGGCGCAGAAGCGCGCCGGCGCGTCGCCGACATAGCCGGTGTCGCGGCACTCCGGGCAGCGGTAGCGCACGGCGAGATAGTCCTCCGGAAGGCCGAGCGCAGCGAGGCGGCGGCGCAGTTCGGCATTGTTGGCAATGCCGCGCTGCTTCATGCGCTGGGCGGCGTCGGCGCGCGCCTCCGCCGTGTCCATGGACAGCATGCGGCGCATCGTGCCCAGCGCCAGTTCGGCGTTCTCCGCGCGCAGCCGCGCGATCTCGGGATCACGGCGGCTCGCCTCCGCCACGCGCGCGTCCTGATCCGCCTCATCGATCATGCGCTGCTGCGCGTACTCCTCCAGCAGCGCGCGAATGTGCTCCGAGCGCGTCATGCGCATTCCTCCTGTTCCAATTTCCTCGCATCCGCCGCGCCTGCACCCTTCAGGCGGGCGCACGGACGCCTTTCCGTCTCTGCCAGCAATTCCCAGAAATCCTGCGCGCCGCGCAGGCGACCACGCATCGCGGTGCGAGCGCAGCGGTTCAGCCTGCATCCCGCGGACGCGCATCGCGCAGCCGAGGCCGTCCGAATGCGCGGTCGGACACGGCGCGCAGCTCTTTCCGCCATGCCGCCACGCCGGTCACGGGCTCTGCGCGTCGAGGTCGATGAACAGCCCGTCGTAGTCGCTGTCGTCGTGGGCGCGCTGCTGATACGGCGCGGGATTGGGCGAAGCCGCGCTGCCCGCCGGCGCGGCGGCATGGCGGGCACGGTCGGCGCGGGCGGCGTCCACGGTCGCGATGCCCGCCTGGCGCCACGCGCCCAGCAGCCGGTCCACGTAGCGCATCGGGACCTGCGTTCCCCGCGCGCACTCGGCGGCGTATTCGATCAGCTCCACCGGCGCCGACTCGCGCCAGCGCTCGTAGAGCTCGAGGTCGCCCAGCTGCGGCCGCCGCTCCAGCCCACAGCGCTCGAGCAGCGCGCGCACCTCGGCGGCGATCCGACCGCGTTCGCGGACATAGGCTTCCGCCGCCTCACGGCGAAACAGCCGCTGCTCCGCCCACTTGCCGACCATCCAGCACAGGTCCTCAAAGCGCATCCTGCGCTTGCGCGCGCACTGCACCGCCGCCAGGCGGATCGTCTCCGGCTCAAAGCCCTCCGCGAGCCGCGCGGCGTACCAGACGCGCTGGTCGGGCGTGGGCGCGTCGCGGATGTCGAGTTCGCGCAGCGCGTCGCGCAGGCCGTCGAACTGCGCCGCGTCGCCCTTGCGGCGCGACTCGAGCACCTTGTCGAGGTACGCCAGCGTCGGCGTGCGGGACTTGGTCGTCTCCGCACAGGCGTCGACGATTTCCGCCTGCGTCAGCCCCCATTCGCCGAGCCACTTCTCCGCCAGTTTCAGCTCTTCGGGCGTGGCGCTGCGGCGCAGCCCGAGCTGGCGCAGCGCCGCCGACGCCGCCTTCTCCACGCCCTCGTCCTCCGCCATGGCGCGCCCGACGTCCTCCGCGGTGCGCACGCCGCGCTCGGACCACTTCTGCGCCTGCCGGTCCAGCTGCGCAAAGATGCGGTCCGGGTCGGGCTTCCTGGCGCGCGACCGCTTCAGCCGCGCCTCGACCATCTTCAGCACCGCCTCCTGCGTGACGCCCAGCAGGTTCAGCCAGTCGTTCGCCATCTCGTACTGCTTGGGATGCAGCAGGCAGTCCGCGCCGAACAGCGCCTGCAGGTTGGCATTGAAGTCGCGATAGGCATAATAGTCGCCCTCCATCGGGTCCGCCGTCTCGCCGACGGAGCGCATCGGCAGCATCGCGTATGCCGGCGGGCGGTCGCTCAGCCGCCGCGCCAGTCCCTGCCGCTCCCAGTACGCCATGGCGTTGAGCACGGCGTCGGCGTCCATGTTCAGCGCCCGCGCCATGTCCTCCAATCCCTCGCCCAGCTCCGGGTGCAGGCTCAGCATGCGCGCATAGAGGTAGACGCGCAGAAAGCCTTCCGGCGCGGTCGGAAGATACTCCAGCAGGAACATGTTCTCGATGGGCGTGGCGTCGTAAATGCCTACGCCCTCGGCAAAGCTGCAAAACGGCATGGCACCGCCTTCTTTCGTAAAATTGCCCGCTGTGCGGCAGCGTCCAAGGCGCTTCTCCTGCGCGCGTCCGCCACTCAGAACGCTTCCATGATACCACAAAACGCGCGAATTGACAACGCGCCTCGGCGAATTTATCGCTTTACGATAAATTCAGGATGTTGGCAAAGGCAACATCCTGTCAGAGCGTTGAAAAGGCCCGCAAGCCAGGGAAGCAAGCTTGCATCCAGAGGAGCTTACATGGACGTAAGTGCTCACAGGATACACGTGCAGCTGACAAGGAAATTTTGCCAGTGGCAAAATTTGTCGCCAAAGGCGACTGGATTTGACGATCCCGAAGGGCTCGGCAAATCCACCGCAGGAAGCGAAAATCGCTTCTAGTCCTTGATATAATCAGAGCGATTTTTGCGGTTGTGGGCTTTGTCAGCGCTCTGAATTTATCGTTTTTCGATAAATTCTTATTGACTTGCGATGCGTTTCTGTGCTATAATGCCCGCACAGAATGCTTGAGGAGGGAATGGACATGAACCGGCGGCGACCCCTCTGGATGCTCAAGCTGGCCTGCGCGGCGACGGCGCTTGTGGCTGCAGCGCTGTTTTTCGGCGCAGCGCCGCCCGTCATCGCCCGCGCGCTGCCCGACGGATCGCCGCGCTTCGGCGCGCGCTTCTGGGCGGACCTCGCCTACATCTGGATCATCGGCGCGCTGTGCCTGACGGCGCTGCGCGAGGCATGGACGGTCTGCACGGCGATCGGCGCGGGCAACGCCTTTTCCGAGCGCAACGCGCGCGCCCTGCTGCGCATCGCGCGGCGGATGGCGGCGGCGTGCGCGCTGCTGTTCGCCGGACTGGTCTACCTCGTCGCCACGCGCGGCGGTCAGACCGATCCCCTGCTCGCCGGGCTGATGGGGCTGGGTGTGTGCGCGGGACTGATCCTTGCGCTGTGCGCCGCCGCGGCGGCGGACCTGATTCGCGCCGGCACAGCGCTCAAGGAAGAAAACGACCTGACGATCTGAGGAGGGCGTGAATGCTGATCGTAAACCTGGACGTGATGCTCGTACGCCGCAAGATGAGCGTAACCGAACTTGCGGCGCGCGTGGGCATCACGACCGCCAACCTCTCCATCCTCAAAAACGGCAAGGCAAAGGCGATCCGCTTCTCGACGCTCGACGCCATCTGCCGGGCGCTCGAGTGCCAGCCGGGCGACATTCTGGAATACCGGGAGGACGCGCCATGAGCGCCGCCGCCATCGCGCGCTACCTCGTGCCCGCCGCTTTCGCCGCGCTCGCCGCCGCCGCCGCGTGGACGCTGTTCCGCTGGCGGACGCTGCGCGCGCAGCGCGCCCGTCCCCACCTTTACCGTGAGGCGCTGAAGGCGCTGTTCGCCGCCTACCTCGCCGCGCTGGTGGAGATCATCGCGCTGCGCTTCGGCGAACCGCACGCGGCGCGCTCGCTGAAGCTCGTTCCCCTGCAGACCACGCTGGCACAGCTGCAGGGCGGCGCATGGTCGTTCGTCTACCACACCCTCGGCAATGTGATCTGGTTCGTGCCGCTGGGCATGCTGGCGGCGCTGCTCAACCCCCGGCTGCGGGCGCGGACGGCGCTGCTGCTGGGCGCGGGCACTTCGGCGCTGCTGGAGCTCGCGCAGTACCTGCTCGCCAGCGGCGTAACCGACATCGACGACATCTGGCTCAACGCGCTCGGAGCGCTCGGCGGCTGGGCGCTGGCGCGCGCCATCGCGGCGCTTCGCCGGCGCTTCCCCACCAACCCCGACCACAAGGAGGGCTGAACATGAAGAAGTGGATCTGCCTGCTGCTCGCCGCGCTGTTTGTCTCGGGCGGCGCGCTCGCGGAAGGCGGCGTGCGCCTGACGGTATCGGAACCGACGATTTCCGTCGGAGAGCACGCGCTTTCGCCCGACCTGTCGCTAACGCTGGCGGCCCTCGCCGACGGCAGCGCGCTGTACGCCGAGGGACGGCTGGACGCCGGCGGCAGGGCCGTCTGGCCCATGCAGGCGCGCATGGAGGGCGACAGCTGGCTGCTGCGGATAGACGACTCGGCGGTCTATGCGCTCGACGGCGCGGACGCTCCCGGACCGGCGCAGCTCCTTTCGCTGGCGCTGCCGCTGACCGCGGCGGCGCAGCTGGACGCCGGCGCGCTGACGCGCCAGCTGCGCGCGCAGCTCGAGCGCTGCTGGCCCGAGGGGAACGCGCCCGTCGAACTCGACGCCATGGCGGCGGTCGCATTCCTGGACAACTGGCTCGCGAAGGCGGGCGCGCCGGTGCAGCGAGCCGCGGCACAGCGCGTATCCGCGGCGGTTGGCGGACCGACGCGGGCGGCGACCCTCGCAGAAGCGCTCATCGGTCTGGAGGTCGGCGCCATTCTGGAGCCGATG
>CALVPU010000112.1 GCA_944353735.1 uncultured Eubacteriales bacterium
GGATGGACGCCTATCTGGAAGACTGCGCCGAATATGCGCGCGTGCTGGCGGAGGAGTTCCGGCTGCATGCCGGCGGCGAAGGCGAAAGCGCCGCGCGGGCGCTCGAACTCGCCGGCGCGGTTGCGTCCGACGGCGATCTCAGCGCGCGGCACGACGCCTATGTCGAGCTCTGCAGCGCCGTGGACGCACTGTACACCGATTTTTATGCGCAGGCTCCTTCGGAAGAGGAAGCGCGGGCGTTTCAGGCTGCCTATCTCGACTTTCAATCCGAGGTCGACATGCTCGAGTACGACGACTACCATGCCATGGCGCGCGCCTACAACCGCTCGCTGGAGGGTTTTCCAGCGTCCGTGGTGGCGAAGCTGCTCGGACTCGGCGCGCTCGATCCGTTTTGACGAAAGGAGGCGTGCGAGCTGAAGCGATGGATTTGCGCGCTGCTGGCGCTGATGTGTCTCGTGCTTCCCGCAGCGCTTGCGGAAGTTCCGCAGCCGACGGAACAGTTCTGGGTGCTCGATCAGGCCGACGTGCTCACAGAGGCGACGGAAGGCGAAATCTTCTTCGCCAACCAGCGCCTCTACGATGCCGCTGGCGCGGAGATCGTCGTCGTCACGGTCGAAACCACCGGCGGCATGCGCCTGGAGGATTTCTGCTATGCGCTGTACAACGATTGGGAGATCTCTGAGCGCGGGCTGTTGCTGACGATGGCGATTGCCGACGACGACTACTACATCATGCGCGGCACAGCCTTTGAGACCGCATTTTCGAGCGGGCTGTTGGGCGAGATGCGCGATGAGGCGCTCGAACCTCCCTTTGCCCGGGGTGACTATGACGAAAGCGCGCGGCGCTTTTTCGAGGCGGCGTTTGCGCACGCCGCCGACGCGCTCAACGTTGACGTCTCGGTGGCGGATGGCATCGCCGATTACGAGGCCTTTGCCGCACAGCAGGGCGATGCGTCGACGCTTGCCGCGAGGAGCAGCGAATGGGGCGGCGCGGCGCCCGATCAGCCAAGGCCGCGAGGAGGAAACGATATGACTGCATTGATCATCATTGTGCTGGTACTGCTGGTGCTCTTTGGCGGGACGCTCGGATGGCGCCGCCGCCGTCCCCATGGCGGAACGTTCGTGCCGCCGCCGCACCGCTTCGGCGGATTCGTCTTTCGCCCGAGAGCGCCCAGGCCTCCGCGTCCGCCCAGACCGCCGCATGGAGGTTTCGCTGGACCGCGCCCCGGCGGACCACGCCCGCGCGGTGGCTTCTTCGGAATCCGTCCGGGCGGACCGCGTCCCGGCGGCGGACGTCCCAGAGGCGGGTTCGGCGCGGCGCGCCGTCATCCGGGCGGCGGGCGCACGACCCGCGGCGGCGGCGTTGGTCGCGGCAACCGCCGCTGAGCGCGTCGCGCGATATGCGCGGGCAGCATCGTCTGCCCGCGTTATTTTCTTGTGGAATTGGCTTAATTTTGTGAAAAGTGATGGCTGTTGCATGGGAATCATGTTATAATATGGACGGTGAAGCCTTTGCAGGTTGCGAATTTCGCGAAGGCACCCGATTTGACTGACGCATCAGGAGGCTGAGATCATGATCAACAAGGCAGTGCGCATGCATGCGCAGAACGACCTGCGTCTCGACACGTTTGAGCTTCCGGCGATCCGCGACGACGAGATTCTCGTCAAGATCGTCTCCGATTCCATCTGCATGTCCAGCTACAAGGCGGCAATTCAGGGCACAAAGCACAAGCGCGTGCCGCAGGACATCGCAGAGCACCCGCCGATCATCGGTCACGAATTCTGCGGCGTGATCGAGCAGGTCGGCGCAAAGTGGGCGGACAAGTTTGCTTCCGGCGAAAAGTTTGTCATTCAGCCGGCGATTTCCTATCATGGCACGCAGCAGACGCCGGGCTACGCCTTTGAATACTGCGGCGGCGATTCCCAGTATGCCATCCTCATTCCCGAGATCATGGAGCAGGATTCGCTGCTCGAATACCGCGCCAAGGAGTACTTCTATGGCTCTCTTTCCGAGCCGCTGAGTTGCATCATCGGCACGTTCCACGCGATGTACCATACCAAATCGGGCAGCTACGTCCATGAGATGGGCATCCGCGAGGGCGGCAACATGGCGATCCTCGCCGGCGCGGGTCCAATGGGGCTGGGCGCGATCGACTACGCGATCCACTGCGACCGCCGTCCGGGACTGTTGGTTGTCACCGACATCAATCAGGCGCGTCTGGACCGCGCGGCTTCCATCTATACGGTGGAAGACGCCGCCAGACACGGTGTGCGCCTCGTCTACCTCAATACCTCCGAAAACGCCGTCGAGAAGCTCAAGGAGGCGTCTGGTGGCGCGGGCTACGACGACGTGCTGGTGTTCGCGCCGGTGCCCGCCGTCATCGAGCAGGGCGACGCGATTCTCGGCTTTGACGGCTGCCTGAACTTCTTTGCCGGTCCGACCGACCCCAAGCTCTCGGCGAAGTTCAACTTCTACGACGTCCACTACAGCGCGCATCACCTCGTCGGCACCTCTGGTAGCAACACCGACGACATGCGCGAGGCGCTGCACATGATCGCCGAGGGCAAGCTCAATCCCGCGGGCATGATCACGCACATCGGCGGTCTGAACGCCGTCGCCGATGCTACGGTTCACCTGCCCTCCATTCCGGGCGGCAAGAAGCTCATTTACACCCACATCGCCATGGAGCTGACCGCCATCGAGGATTTCGCCAGGAAGGGCGAGACAGATCCGATGTTCAAGCGTCTGGCGGAAATCTGCGAGGCGAACAACAACCTCTGGTGCGGCGAGG